>JAUXBO010000009.1 GCA_030619345.1 Candidatus Zixiibacteriota bacterium
ACATCATACGTTGACAACATTTGGTCGGCAGCGCAGAAGATAATTCCCGGGTCACAAATAGCTGCGATACAAACTGTCACTGGAGTTTCCTGCCTTTTTTGGGTAGTGCCTTTCTTGTACTATACATTGTTGTCTTCTTTTAATCAAACTAATCGGGCTTCGTGATTTTCGCTCGACGCACTGAATCAGGTCAGTACCCACTCTCCAGCGCACAATAATTGTGCGTTCCTCGTTCGATTTCCTACCTTGAAAACACGTTAATGTAATGCAATATAGGCACTTAGGGCTTTTGGCATGCCTTTTGATATGATATACAGCGAGTCAGTTGATAATGTCATCTCGAAAGGAGTCTTAAAATGAAAAAAATAAGCATACTGATACTGGGTATCTTACTAATGTTTGCATTCGTTGGCTGCGATGATGACGACAACATCGTCCTCATCGATCCTCCACCGGCGGCACCTCAGGGTGTGTACTCGATCACCGGAGACGGTGAAGTTCTCATTGCCTGGTACGGCCCTTACGAAGCGGACCTCGACCATTACTTCGTTTTGCGGTCGCTAGATCCTGTAGACAATTATGTTAAGATTGGTGAAGTGGATGCTGAGTCCAACCCCAACCTTGATTTGATTGATTACGTTTATGTCGATGACAATGTTGTCAACGGTCAGACCTATTACTACGCCGTCATGTCGGTTGACTTAGGCGGAAAAGAATCCGACCTCTCCGCCGAACCGGTCTACGATACGCCAAGACCGGAAGGTATTGTTACTCTGGCCAACGCTGATATTCTCCCCGGTAGCGCCGGTTTCATCTTTGCGTTGGAGAGTATTGTCGACATGTCAGTAGCTGACATATCGGTGGTGACACTCTTTGGAGTGCCGCACCTGCATGTTAGGGCAAACGGCATGACCTGGATTCAGGATATGGGCAGCACCATTGATTTTTTTGATATCTCGGTTTCCCCTCTTGGAGGTTGGTCGAGTTTCGATGATCTGGAACTAATTGCTGGTCATACTTATGTAATTTACCTGGAGCAGGCCAACCAGACGGGCAACTACGCCAAAGTACGAGCAAGATCGGTAACGTCAACCAGTGCGACTCTGGAATGGGGTTACCAGCCGGTGACCGATAATCCGGAACTCAAACCGGTTGTGCCGGGTCAATAGGCTATGTCTTAATTGAAGATAATGGAAAGGATGGAAATAAAATGTTGAAACTTAGATCAAAACTTGTAGCGCTGACGGCCATGATTGTCTTTGCGGCAGTCATACCGGCCCGGACGCTTGTTTTTGCCGATGACGGTAACTACGATGATGACTATAACCTCAGCGAACCGCGTATTGACCGCTATCTCGATGTTGAACTGTCGACCAATCATGACGACGGTGAGTATTTCGAGGGCGACAATGTAACCCTGAAGTTCCGGGTCAATCAAGACGCTTTTGTGGCCATCTATTCAGTAGATAGTCGTGACCGTGTCAATCTGATCTTCCCGGCCTCGCCCGGTGATGACAACTTCGTGCGCGGCGGCGTAACCTATCGTATCCCCGATGGCTACTCAGATTATGATCTGATTGTCTCCGGCCCGGAAGGGATCGAGAACATGCAGATTATCGCCTCTCGCGAACGCTTCCCCATTCCGGACTGGTACGGTGCTTCCGGATTACTTAATGATTGGGACGACCGCTTTGATTTCATGGATTATATCAACTCCAAGTATTTTGTACGATATAACGGGCAGCGGTTTGCCTACGACCGGACGGCGATCTATATTAACGAATGGGAGCCGACCTATTTCCACCCGGTCTACTATCCCAGCTATCCCAGTTGGACCGTTAGTGGAAACGTCTATCTTGATTATCCCTGGGGGTCATCGGTCTGGATCAACGGCATCTATTGGGGATGCACCCCTCTTTATATCCCGCGAATCTACGTCGGCTGGCATACCTTCACGATTTGTGATCCATACGGATATTACTGGGAATCAGATTTCCACATCACGCGATACAACACGGTGATAATCGACCGAAACATAATCCGACCCTCACCGACCTTCTACTCCAAATACAAGGCGATACGGTCTTCGGGATATCTTGATCCGGTTAAGCACGGCTACCCCAAGTATCATCAGAAGGTGGGGATGATGCAGAAGCTGGCAAATGGCAAAGCTGTCAGCGGAAAATCAGTCACCTATAAAGCTGCCGCCAGCAAGAACTACGTGCGCGGCGAGGCCAAATTGGTGAAGTCCGCCAAGGGGTATGAAACTAAGTCAATTTCGAAGTCGTCGGTGAAATCTTCACGCTCCAAGAGTACCGGTTACTCGAAGTCCACAAAGGTTTCGTCGAATAAATCGAAAGTCAGCAAGTCAACCTCCGGTAGTTCCAAGAGATACGATTCCGGATCTTCTAAGAAGAGTAGTAAGAGTTCGACCGGATACACTACTCAGAAAAGCTCCGGTTCAAAATCGACCAGTGGGAGTCAATACCGCAAGAGTACTCAAACAAAGCGGAAGACTGATGCTAAGCAGCAGAAAGTGACCAAAAGCCAAAAGACCAAGACCAGTAAATCGACCGCCAAAAAGAGTACGGTGAAACAGGCCACTCCTAAGAAGTCTTCGGGAAAGGCTGTTAAGTCAACGAAAGCACCTTCAAAAAGCAAGTCTGAAACGAGCAAGACTTCAAAGACAAAGAAAAAGAACCCTTAACCCCCTAATCATAATTCTCTGCTTAACGGCCGTGACTTTGTCGCGGCCGTTTTTTTATCCCCATGTAATCAAATAATTTGTCTTGATATTGCCGCTATATTTGTATAAATTATTGAACGACTGACAGATAGCATGACAATATGTCATACGGTTGAAACGGTGAGAACAGTATGTCTTTTGAGAATCTGGGCGAAAGAGAAAAGAAGGTACTTTACAATCTGATAAAGTACTATATCCAGTCGGCTGATCCGGTCGGCTCGAGGGTTATTGCCAACAAATTCCAGATGGGGATTTCTTCGGCAACAATCCGCAATACTCTTCAGGACTTGGAAGAGTTGGGCCTCGTTCAGCAGCCCCATACTTCCGCTGGACGTATTCCCACCGATGCCGGCTATCGTGTCTATGTGGATTACCTGTTACGACCGGAAGAACTCTCATCCGAACTCAGGGATCAAATCAAAACATCGATTCTCCGTGAGGGGCGTGGTTTAAACGAGATACTCGGGCAAACCTGCCGGGTATTGGGTGAGATCACCAATCAGTTGGGAGTGACAATAGCACCCCGATTTGAATCAGGGGTTCTTCGCCGTATCGATCTAATACCGGTCGCGGATGAACGGATCATGGTCGTGGTGGTGGTGGAGTCCGGGTTGGCTCGCAGTCTGATTATCGAGATTGAGGCCACTATCGAAGACCGTCAACTCAAAGAATTTGAACGAGTGCTTAACGAACGACTGACCGGTTTGACGCTGGGCGAAATCAAAGAGAGTATCAACCAGCGTTTGGCCGATGTTTCCGGTCATGGCCGCCTTATAAAATTGGTCGTGGATTCCAATGAGAAAATCTGGGCCGAGTCCACGAGCGGTGATATTCATATCTCTGGTACCGACCGTTTGTTGCAGCATCCGGAATTTTCCAGCGTCGAGACCATATCGGAACTGATGAGAATAATCGAGAATGGTACGGTCCTTTCTGAATTTCTCAAAAGCTCATCTGAAGAGGGAATTGTAATAACTATCGGACATGAGAATAAGATCAACGAGATTATGAACTGCTCGCTGGTTACGTCATCATACAAAGTAGGGAATATTTCAGGCAGTATCGGGATCATTGGCCCCACCAGAATGCCATACAGCAAACTTGTATCGATTGTCGAATGCACCGCGCGGACTATCACAGAAGCGTTGTCAGGATTGAAACGTACGGAGAAATAGAAAGATATGACTCGAAAGAGCAAGGCTAAGTCAGAAGATATGGAACAAGATATCGATGCACGCCAGAAAGAGCAGTCAGAGGAACTCCCGGAGAACGGAGTTTCTGAAGATGCTGCTGAGAAATCAGACGAACCGACAGCGTCGGGGAATCCGACAGAGGTGGACAAGTCTGAGGCCGAGGTTGATGATCTGAAGCAACAGGTGGAAGAGTTGGAAGACAAACTGCTTCGCGCGGCCGCAGAGTTTGAGAACTTCAAAAAGCGGACGGCGAGACAGTACGAGCAAATCGTATCTTCTGCGGGTGACCGAGTATTAGGTGATTTGCTTGAGATAGTCGACAACTTTGATCGAGCGATGGCTCACTCAAATGGTGAGGCAGATATTGATGGGCTCTTGAAGGGGATGAAGTTGATTGGCAACCAGATGAACGACCTGCTCAAAAAATATAATGTGGAACCGATTGAGGCTGTCGGCAGTCCCTTTGATCCTTCGCTGCATGAGGCCATGATGCAGATTGCCTCCGACGAGCATGAGCCGGGTGTCGTGGCGATGGAAATAGCACGAGGTTATAGACGCGGAGACCAGGTGGTCCGGCATAGTCGTGTCGGCGTTAGTTCCGGTCCCGCGAATAACGATAAGAACGAACCCGAGAGTGGTTCGTCTGAAGATGAATAAATAATAATGACATATAGTTACGGAGGCATTGACTCAAATGGGTAAGATTATTGGTATTGATCTGGGTACGACTAACTCTTGTGTAGCCGTTCTTGAAGGAAAAGAACCGGTGGTGATCCCCAATCAAGAGGGAGCGCGCACGACACCGTCGGTAGTCGCCTTTGCCAAAGATGGCGAACGTCTGGTAGGGTCCCCGGCCAAACGGCAGGCAGTAACCAATCCGGAGAACACAGTTTTTTCCGTAAAGCGGTTTATGGGACGGATGCACAACGAGGTTGGTTCTGAAGAAAAAATAGTCCCTTATACTGTCACGGAAAATGACAAAGGGGCGGTCATGATAGACGCTGGCGGCAAAGTGCACACGCCTCCCGAAATTTCAGCGATGACCTTACAGGCGCTTAAGAAGGCAGCCGAAAGCTATCTTGGCACCGAAGTAAAACAGGCGGTCATTACCGTGCCCGCTTATTTCAACGATGCCCAACGGCAGGCGACCAAGGATGCCGGGCGTATCGCCGGACTTGAAGTTCTCCGTATTATTAACGAGCCGACGGCGGCTTCGCTTGCGTATGGGTTGCAGAACAAAGGCAGCCAGAAAATTGCCGTTTACGATCTGGGCGGCGGTACTTTTGATGTTTCTATTCTTGAAATTGGCGACGGTGTCTTTGAAGTTCGCTCAACCAACGGTGACTCACATCTGGGCGGCGATGATTTCGACCAGAAGATTATCGATTGGATGGCGGATGAATTCCTCAAGAATCAGGGTATCGATCTCAGAAAAGACAAGATGGCTTTGCAGCGGCTGAAAGAGGCAGCGGAGAAAGCCAAGATCGAACTATCAAACACCATGCAGACAAATATCAATCTTCCGTTTGTGACCGCCGACCAGTCCGGTCCCAAGCATCTCGATTTGATGCTAACCAGATCAAAATTTGAGCAACTGTGCGATGACCTGATTCAACGGACAGTACAGCCGTGCAAGAGCGCTCTTGCCGATGCGAAATTATCTACTGGCGAGATCGATCAGGTTGTGCTGGTAGGTGGCATGACACGCATGCCGAAGGTCGTGGAGTTGGTCAGTGAGTTGTTCGGGCGTGAACCACACAAGGGTGTCAATCCGGATGAAGTCGTTGCTATCGGTGCCGCCATTCAGGGTGGCGTTTTGTCCGGCGACATGCAGGATATAGTTCTCCTTGATGTCACCCCGTTGTCGCTTGGTATCGAAACCCTGGGCGGTGTCTTGACGCAGCTAATAGAGCGCAACACGACTATCCCGACCCGGAAATCACAGATATTCTCGACTGCGGCCGACAATCAACCGGCCGTCTCCATTCATGTCCTTCAGGGGGAACGTCAAATGGCCGTTGACAACCGGACTCTGGGCCGCTTTGATCTGGTTGGTATTCCACCGGCTCCGCGCGGTATTCCACAGATTGAAGTATCTTTTGATATTGATGCCAACGGTATCGTGCACGTGTCGGCCAAAGATAAAGCTACCAATAAAGAACAGTCGATCAAGATTGAGGTTTCTTCCGGTCTGACTGATGAAGAGATCGAAAAAATGGTGAACGATGCCGAGCAGCACGCCGAGGAAGACAAAGCCAAAGCGGATCTGATCAAAGAAAAAAATGAAGCGGACGCTCTGGTTTACAGTTCGGAAAAGACGCTGAAAGAAAACGGAGACAAAGTCTCTGACGATGAGAAAAAGAATATCGAAGAAGCAATTGAGAGCCTCAAGACAGCTATTGCTTCGGATTCTCTGGAGCAGATCAAAACCGCCAAAGAGGCGCTAATGCAGGCTTCACATAAGCTCGCCGAGGAGATGTACAAAGAAGCCCAGCAGCAACAGGAGTCTGCGGCCGGAGCCGAGCAGGCTGAGCCGGGAAGCGATGCTCAGGAAGCAACCACCGATGATGCTGAAAAGGAAGGCGCTGTCGATGCCGACTTTGAGGTTGTCGATGAAGACAAGAAGTAAGTTTCTGAATGAGTAAACGCGACTATTACGAAATACTCGGAGTTGACCGGTCAGCCGGTGAAGCGGAGATCAAATCCGCCTACCGAAAGCTGGCTATGAAGTACCATCCGGATCGCAACCCGGGTGACAAGAGTGCCGAAGACAGCTTCAAGGAAGCCACCGAGGCCTATGAGGTTCTCAAAGAGCCGCAGAAGCGACAGGCCTACGACCAGTACGGCCATGCCGGAGTGGGGCAGGGGGCCGGTTTTTCGGGCGGCTTTGGCGATGGTTTCGAGGGCTTTGATCTCGGCGATGCTCTCCGCGCTTTCATGCGTGACTTTGGTGGTGGTGGGTCGGTCTTCGATGACTTTTTCGGTGGTATGGGTGGCTCGATCCATCGTCGCAGCCGTGGCGAAGACCTCCGCATCCGCGTCAAGCTGACGCTGGAGGAGATCGAATCAGGGGTTGATAAATCAGTAAAAGTCAAACGGCTCGTTAATTGTGATGCATGCAGCGGGTCCGGTGTTGCCGCCGGTTCCTCCCGAAAGACTTGCAACCAGTGCAAAGGTGCCGGGAGAGTGCGGACGATAAGCCGAACATTCCTCGGTACTGTGCAGCAAGTCCAGACTTGCAATGTCTGTCGCGGTAGTGGCGAGGTTATCTCTGATCCGTGTCGAACATGTCGTGGCGAAGGCCGTGTACGAGGTAGTTCAACCGTCAACATTCATGTACCGGCTGGGGTTTCATCAGGCAACTATATGACCGTTGACGATATGGGGAATGCCGCTCCTAATCGGGGTGAGTTCGGCGATCTGGTGGTGGTGTTTGAAGAAATTGAGCACAACCAGTTTACCCGGCATGGCGACAATGTTCTTTGTGAGATTCCAATCTCTTTTGTAACCGCTGCCCTCGGCGGAGAAGTTGCAGTGCCGACTCTCAAAGGTCCGGAAATGATCAAAATTCCATCGGGAACGCAGAACGGTAAGATTGTCAAGATGCGCGGAAGGGGAATCCCGCACTTGAATCGTTCAGGACGCGGCGACCAACTGGTTCAAGTAGTCGTCTGGGTTCCTACAAAACTCAAGGACGACGAAAAAAAAGCGTTGCAGAAATTAAAGCAGTCAGAGTCCTTCAATCCGCCCGAAGGCGGTAAGTCGTTTTTTGAAAAACTTCGCGAAACACTGGGTGTCTGATGCCGTCACACGATAAAATTGTCACCTACCGGGAAATCTCGGTTGTTATCGACCGGGAGATTCAAGATATAATCTGCGATTATATTATTGAGCATGTCTCCTCGGGGCTTTTACTTGAAGATGAAGAAGGCTTGGCTCAGATGACAGTTAAGTTTTATCTGCCCGACTCTGACGAACGTGATTTTGAGGAAGCGCTTCAAAAGTACATTGTCAAAGTTGCTGCCGATCACGGTCTACCGGAACCGACTCTGTTTGAGTGCAAAGTGGAAAATATCTCATGGGAAGAGGAATATCGTAAATCCGTGAAACCGGTTACGGTTGGTAATGATATTATTATTCGTCCAACCTGGGATTCATCTGTGAGTGAGCATGCGTACCAATTGTTGATAGAGCCCAAGATGGCCTTTGGCACTGGCACCCACGAAACGACCAGAAGTTGTCTGCATGTTATTCGTGAACATTTCGAGCCGGGCCAGAGCTTTCTTGATATCGGGTGCGGTTCCGGAATTCTTTCCATACTGGCCGACAAGATGGATGCGTCATATATAAAAGCAGTTGACTATGATGAGATCGCGGTGGAGAATAGTCGCGAAAACTTCCACCTCAATTCTGTTAGCGCCAAATACGAAGTACTCTGTGGAACGGTAGATTGCTGCGCGGGTGATGAACCATACGGGTTCGTCTGTGCCAACATAATCAGACAGACGATAATCGAGATTCTTCCACAACTTGACCAACTAACCTCGAAAGATGGAAAACTTCTCCTTTCCGGTTTGCTGGATATTGATTTGCCAGAGGTCGAAAAAGCGCTTCGGGATCGAGGGATGAGCGATGTTAGTGTTTATCCCGACAACGAATGGCGATCAATCATCGTATTTAAGGGGTAGCCGATGTCAGTTCCCCTATTTTATGCGGCGGCTGGATCTATCGACGGAGAATTCATCACTCTTGACAAGAGTGAATCCAACCACGCTGCAAAAGTGATGCGCATCAAAACTGGCGCCCCGGTTATCGTAGTCGACGGTCTGGGCACGGCTTACCGCGGTGAAATCATAAAATGCACCGGGCGATCACCGGTACAAATCAAATATCATTCCGAAGTCCGCAATTGGGGGGAGCCATCGGTCCGACTTACCCTGGCGGCTGGATTAAGCTCGGCTGACAAGTTCGACAGCGTCATCCAAAAAGGAACCGAGTTGGGCGTTAAGAGATTCGTTCCGCTTATCACTTCCAAGTCAAAAATCACTATAGACGATCCAAAGCGTGCTCATCGGAAGGTTTTGAGACTTCAGAAAATTGCACAGGCCGCTATCAAACAGTGTCGTCGAAGTTACTGCCCTGAGATATCTGTGCCCGAGACTCTAACAAGCTTCCTGGGCCAGACTGATCGGGAATCGACAAATCTCATTTTTCACTATGGTTCCAATACTTGTTCGTTTGATAACCTGAACTGGGAAGACAAACCAAAGCGAGTGTCAATCATGATAGGTCCGGAGTCTGGATTCTCTCGTGAAGAAGTCGATGCCGCCGTCTCGGCTGGCTTCCAAGCGATTTCGATGGGGGACAGGGTGCTCAGAACTGAAACGGCGGGCCCTGTGGCCTGTGCCCTGGTGATGAATGCTCTGGGCGAGTTGAGATAGTCCTCTTTCTGCCGATAAGCAATACATGGAATATGAACTGGGCCTAATTCTAAGCGCTGTTTTTGGGCTGATCATTGGATCATTTCTAAACGCCGTTATTTATCGGCTGCCGAGAAAAATCAAGCTGACCTGGGAGCGATCTTTTTGCCCGAGCTGCAAAAATCAGCTCAAGTGGTATCATAATATTCCGCTTTTCAGTTACCTTGTATTGCGAGGCAAGTGTGGATTCTGCAGGAAACCGATAGGATGGCGATACCCATTTATCGAACTACTGAATTCCGCTGCTTATCTTCTGGCCTTTGTTTATCTTGGCCTCGGTTGGCAATTTGCGGGGCATCTGTTTCTGGCTTCAGTTTTAATCGTCATTTTCTTTATTGATCTTGATTTCCAAATCATACCGGACCTGATCACCCTCCCCGGACTACTCCTTGGTTTGGCCTATTCGCTGACACCGGTTGGAATAGGGATTGTGCCATCGCTTATCGGCGTTATCGTTGGTGGAGGTTCGCTTTATCTGGTGGCCATACTGGGCGATTGGCTTTTCAAGAAAGACTCAATGGGTGGAGGCGATATCAAAATGGCCGCCATGTTGGGCGCTTTCCTCGGCTGGCAGAAGGTCGTTCTGGTATTTATGGGTTCAGCCGTTATCGGCCTGGTCGTATCAGGATTGATAATGTTGTTCTCCGCTCGCTTGCGACAAGAGCGTATCATTCCGTTTGGCCCGTTTATCGCGGCTGCCGCCGTGGTGGCAATTCTGTATGGTGAACAGATAATAGCGTTTTACGTTGCCAATTACCTGACCGTTCGATAATCCTCCCCGGTTCAAACTCGCTCCCAATAAGCCGATACTATACCGTATGGCGACTAAATCCCGTAATCAGAAGTTTGGGTCTACAGTTCAGTTAGGGCTCTTTACCATTGTGGTTTTACTGCTCTTTCTCAATGTCAGCGCCAACTATATCATCTACCATGTTTGGGAAATGCACAAGACGCAGATATCCCTCACTATGAACCATCTGGCAGTGGAGATATCCCGGAAAGTTCAGGCTTTTGAAGAACCTGTCCTCGGCGAGACTCTGACCTCACAGTTGAAACAGTCATTTAACTTAGCTGGTTTGGCGATACTCCCGTCCGTCCCGGAAACGGATGACCCCTCTATCCGGTGGCGCTGGTACCTGACCGCGGCCGGACAACTGGACGTAAATGAACTACACCGAATCACGCCAGTCGTTTTGCATGCTAAGACTACGGAACTGATAGCCGGCGAGGATGACATCTACAGCCTCACTTATCTTTTCCCAGCCGGGCAGGGACAAAATCTGCTGGTTATCTACAAGCGATTCCCAACTCTCAACTATCTTGACACTACTTCGCGCCGAATGTTTGTTTTCAACCTGGCAGCGCTGGCTATAATTATGATCCTGTCTCTGATGCTGCGCCGTTATATTATGGCCCCTTTTAAGAAAATGCGGCTGGCCACCGAACAAGCCGGACGTTCGCAATCTGTCAATGCTGATGAAGTCGATATTGTGGTCGACGAATATAGAAAAATGATAGGTGAGCTTCAGGAAAAGGAGACCCGTCTCGTACAAATGAACCGGGTCATCAGCAATCGGGCTGATCGTCTTGAACAGTTCAATGCCCATATTTTGTCTTCAATGAATTCCGGGCTTATCAGTATCGACCGTGACGGCGTCGTAAATTCTGTTAATCGAGCGGCTGCCCGAATATTGGCAACTGATCTGAACAGCCTGCTCGGGAAATCGGTTTTATCGGACGTCTGCTTGAATAACGCTATCCTTGGCGCCGTCCGGGCCGTGTTTCAAGATCGCCAAAGCCGTGAGTATTATGAGACGGAGTTGATCCACCCCAACGGAGACTTACGACGGATTGGAGTCACGATCTCCCTGATCACGGACGAGGATGAGAGTTTTTTGGGAGTTACGACCGTGATTGTAGATACAACAGAATTACATCATCTTCGAAAATCACTGGAGACAAAAGAGCGACTCTCGGCCCTGGGTGAAATGGCCGGAGGACTGGCTCATCAATTGAGGAATACACTCGGTGCAATTCTCGGATATGGGCGTCTGGTGAGAAAACGACTGGCGGCTAACAAACTGTCAACGGATTGCGTGGAGGCGATTGAGCAGGAAGGGACCGAAGCTGAGAACATGATAGAAAAATTCCTCAGCTTCGCGAGACCGTTTGAGTTTCAACCGACTCGGGAGAATCTTCGGAGCCTGTTAGAGGAAATCAGTGATTCGGAAAAGGTTAAAGCCAATTCGGGTCATATTGAAATCTCTTTGCACGTCCCGGGTGACCTTTTCATCGTTTGCGACCGGCTGCTCCTTAAGCAGGCAATTTGCAACATCGTAGACAATGCCGTCGGGGCGTACGATAAGCTGTCTGGAATTATACGAATTGTTTCCTCGGTAGACACTGAAATGGTATGCATTACTATCGAGGATTATGCGGGTGGGATTCCGGAGAAAATTCAGAGCCGGATTTTTACCCCGTTTGTCTCCTCGCGCCCCGGTGGAACCGGGCTGGGATTATCGTTGGCTGCAAGGATGGTTGATCTGCACGGGGGGAGCCTCAAGTTAGTCAAATCTACTTCAGAGGGAACTATTTTCGAAGTGTCCTTGCCCAACCGGGTGCCAAAAACCGAAATAAACAAGCCAGAGCCGGTTGCGATCAAAAAATAGTTGGGTTTGTAGTCATTTTTCTTATATTATCCTCCAGAATTTACAGGAGGATTCATGTTTTCACCGTCTGATTTTAGAAAAGGTCTTCGGATCCTGGTCGATGGCGAGCCATACTACGTGGTTGAGTTCCAGCACTTTAAAATGGGCCGGGGCAAAGCCAATATCAGGACCAAACTAAAGCACATTAAGAATAATTCTGTGGTAGAGAAAGTCTTCTCCACCAATGACAGCTTCAAGCCTCCTGACATGGAAGAAAAGAAGATGCAGTATCTGTACGAAGGGGATGGCGATTTCCATTTTATGGACACCGATACCTTTGAACAGATTGCCATACCGGTCGAGAATCTGGGTGATGCTAAGTGGTATCTTCTGGAAGAAGGCGAATACCGGGTTCTGTTTCTCGACGGACAAGCTTTGTCAGTTGATCTGCCTGCCTCGACGATTCTCGAAGTGGTCGAGACGGAGCCGTCAGCTAGGGGCGATACCGTCTCCAACGTGACTAAGCCAGCCAAGCTGAGTACCGGTCTTGTGGTCAAAGTACCCCCGTTTGTTAAGGAAGGGGACAAGGTCAAAGTTGATACTCGGACCGGCGATTATCTGGAGCGAGCCAAATAGCGAATGTTAACAGACCGACTGGTAATTGGCATTGACGAATCAGGGAAAGGGGATTTTTTTGGGCCGCTGGTAATCGCCGCCTTGCTTGCCCCTGATTCCGCCTTAGCTGAGCTGGAGCAGATGGGGGTGCGCGACAGCAAGAAAATCAGCGACAACCGGATCAAAGCAATAGCGGCTGAGTTAGCCCCCAGATTTCCCAACGCTGTAGTTGTGATAGCTCCCAAAGAATACAACGACCGGTACGATAAAATCCGAAATCTCAATAAGTTGCTGGCCTGGGGGCATGCCGAAGCAATCCATCAAGTCGAGAAAAATCATCCGGCTGATCTGGCTATATCCGATAAGTTCGGTAAGATCGACTACATCAACGGCGAACTAAGAAAGCGCGGCTGCGACATAAACGCGGTTGGTTTTGTAAAGGGGGAGCGGATAATTCAGGTTGCTGCAGCCTCCATCCTGGCTCGAGCCGTGTTTGTCAATCAGATGGAAAAGCTGTCGGAGAAGGTAGGGCATACTCTCCCGAAAGGTGCCGGGCCACCTGTGGACAAGGCCGGACGAGAAGTTGTAGCTGCCCTTGGGGTTGAAGTACTTGGAGAAATTGCAAAGCTCCATTTCAAGAACTATTCACGAGCTACTAACTTACGACTAATATGAAAAAGGCTGAACCATGAGGTTCAGCCTTCTCCAATAACCTATCTACCTTCAACAAGACTACTGAGGCAGACCGTACGATACAAGTTCACCGAGGCTGGAAGTACCGCCCCCGGACTGGACACCTATTTCGAATTTGACCAACCCGACATCTTCAACGTACCAGTAACGATTCTCGCGAGTGTCGCCGAGGTCGTTCTGAATCAGGTAAGCGTTGGCATACGTCTGACCGTCACCCAATTGAATGTTCTGGATAGCTGAAACGCTCATAGTTGCGTCACCGGAGAACGGCAGGTCCTTGCCCAGGACTATACCGCCGCCATCCGGGTCATCCGGATCATCAGTCTTGTCATCTCCGCCAAGGTAATCACCAAAGCTGTTGTCCTGATTACCGGTTCCCAGATCAACGTACCTCTCCCAGTTGTTTCCAACTTCGAGAGGGAACTGCAGGATTCTCTCGGCGCTCGCGCTTATGTTGGAGTAATAGTCGATCCCGTCAACGGCTACAACAATATAGGCGGTGTCAGTACCGCGGCTATCGTAGGAGAACCACTCAATCGCGGTTTGCCCGTTGAAGGACACTTCGGCTCCAACCTCATAGGTTACAAACTCAGTCTCTCCCAGCGTTGATGAGATTTTGTAGGTAGATGTGTATCCCTCATCGAGCGGAAAGAAGTTCGGCTCGGGAATGACTTCGTTAGAGTCATCAACAAACTTTGTGACGACTACTTGATCATCGCCGGAACATCCGACCAGCCCAATTAACAGGGCAAGGATGACTGTCCCTAATATGGCGATTGTTTTTTTGGAATGCATCTCGTTCTCCTCCCTAAGTGTTATGGAGATTTGTGTTTCTTTTTTGTCTGCTGAAGGTTAATGCAACTGCAATGCCAAATCGATCAAGGTGGCGTATGTTATTGTCAGGTGGGAGGTTACGCCGTGTGCGGGGTGATGGCAAGACTGTTTCAGGTATTGAAACAAGGGGGCGGCCGCTATACTCTGTTGATATGGCTCACCGAGTCCGGCCTGCCTAATCTAAGTGATAGTCCTGCCGATACTTATAAAGAACAGATACGGTCTACTAAATAGATGAGCAACTCGGAGGAATATATGAACGGTCAGGAGATGGAATTGGCGTTAGTCCTGTTTTTTCTGGTTGCATTGGTCTTGATTTCCCGGTTTCGCGAGCAGTTTATCGAAGAAGATCGCCAGGGCTATCAACATATCTTTGCGTCAGTCTCTATTTTGTCAATGACAGCCTTACTAAAATTGGCGGCCGCTAGTTCAATTTTCACCAATGTAGTATTCCTCTCAGACTCCGGTTCGATTCAACTTTTGGTTCTGATCGGCTCTCTTACCGGTATTGTCCTGCTTACCGCCGGTATTTCCTCATGGCTTCCGATTGCGAGAGTTCAACGGCAAATAGGGCAAGAGAGAGTTGATAAATTGGAAGTGGTGCGGAAAGTAGCGCAGCTTGTTAAAATAGAGTCACGGCTGCCTGAACTGTTACAAAATAGTATGAGATACATTGCCGAGGGATGTAGGTTCGAACGGGGGGAGTTGTATTGTTGTCTACCTTATGAGAAGTCGATCAGATTCCTGGAAGCTTTCACCGGCCCGATGAGTCCGGAAGCTCCAGAAGGCGCAATACAGTTCAGCCGGACTGTTTTTTCGCAGCGTAATCGGCATGAGACTTTCGACTACGAGGAGCTAATTGATAGTTATCCGGCGAATATGCCCAAAGCTACAATTGTGCAGCCGATTCTTTCATGTGGGCGATTAGTTGCTCTGATGCTCTTTTGGGTGCCTGATCAGGAGAGGGCAAATCCAGAAGTTCGCTCTATAGTAAATACAGTGGCCAATCTTCTCGGGCGACAGGTACGAAGCGCTGCGCTTGAAATCCAGGTCGATCTATTCGCCCGCTCAAACGAGATCACTGGCAATTTGACTTCCATGCAAACCAAAGAAGAGAGCTACCGGTCCTTTGTATCTCAACTTGTCTCACAGTTTCGACCCAGTCTTTCGTTTGATCAGATGTCACTTACAAGGTTGTCGCCGACAGGGGACGTACGGCGGTATTCTATTGGGCATAACGGAGCCTTCCTTGAAGAACTCAATTTGGACAAAGCCGCGGAGGTTAGCGCGACTGCTTATCTTGCCGCTCACGATGGCATTATGTTTAGTGGAATGAGGGATAGTCGGGAGATAGACCAAATCGGGCAGGTTTACAGCATGACCAGAATGAATTCACAACTGGTTGGGCTGATTCGCGGCATAGAAAATGAGACTGCTATTATACGATTTGGTTGTACCAAAGGCGGTTTCTATCGCCCTCGGCACAAGTACCTATTGCAGGCCATATTGCCTATCATGAACGAAAAATTGAGACTCCTGAGCGAACGGGAGGTTTCAAAGTCATATACCGATCGCGTGAGGTCAATCAAGCAATTGGTTGAACATCTCTCAACCGATATGAGATTTGAGGATATCGCTTGCAAGGCCGCAGAAAGTGTCTTGGCTGCAACCGGGTCCGATATGGTGCGCGTATCTCTGGCCGACAAAAGAATGACATTTTTGTCATCGTGCGCCATGCGCCTTTCGCGCTCAATTGAACCCCAGACACCTACTCAAGGGCATATGATTCTGGCCTTGATGCCCAATCATTTGCGCGCTATAACCGACAAGCAGTCAATCGTCCACGACCAGATTGATTTTGCTGATCAACAAGAGGACGCGGAGTGGTCGCAGGTTTTGGCGCCATCAATAGGCAGCGCTCTGATAACGCCATTTGGAACTCATACGCGGAAAGGTGTTATTACAATCGGAGGGTCCAAGGGGTGGGTCGCCAACACCGAGACTTGCCAGTTTGTGCAACTGGTTTCGAACCTGTTGTCACTTAGTCTGGCAAGCACCGAACGAATCGAGAAGCAGGTTGATATTATTAGCGAGGAAACTTCATCCGTTGCAGCAACTAACTCTTCCTTATATCGACAATCACAAATCCGCTCCGCCATGACCGGACTGATGGGCTCGATAGAGCTACTTGAGAGTGACCGCACTACAGAAAATAACCTGGATAACTGTTTGCATATCATGCGTAATTCGGTGAGCAAATTGATTTCTCTGACTTCCGATCCCGTCTCTGAAACGACTCCGATAAATGTTACAAGTAACCGAACCGGATTACCGACTGGGATACTGGAGTCAATATGACGCCAGAAACAATGGAAGTGGACAAACAGATTGTCTTTGATCAGCTTTCAATGGTTGGGTTGTCATCCGACGAGGAAATGCGAGGATTGATGCGGATGAGAATGGAGACAGTACGGCGATTGTCCGAGGGTTGTTTTCACCAGATGCGGTCTGATCTGTCGGTTCTGATCGGGCATTTGGATCTGGCCAACGAAGCCGGGAATTCTGGAACTAATTTGGAATCGGATACATTTCTTTCGTCGGTCAGGATTGGCAGGATTGCCAACGAATTAGCCGGACGACTGGAAAATCTGGCCGAATTTCAGAGGATTGCTTCCGGGACCGCTAAAGAAATTTCCTGCCAGGAGGCCTCGGACCGGCTGAGTGATATGTTTAGTGGTATGTCTCAATGGACCAGGGACAGCCGTGGGGTCTCAATCGAGATAGTATCAGGACCGCACAGGGGGGCTGATTTCCCCATCGGATCGCAATTGCTGATTGATTATGTTTTTCCGTTTCTGATTGAAACAATGTCGGAAGCGGTCTCATCCGGTTCCATCGGTGTAAGGGCAATCAACAGGGAGAAAACTCAACTGATGCAAATTGAATTTGGTTGTGCGATTGTCAGCCATATTGATCTACAGCAGGCCCTGACAAACTCGTGTCGATATACCGCCGACGTACGTAACGGACAATTGTTCTCCCACCAAGGAAGCAGCACCGTAGTAGGAAAATACTACCGGAAAAAGTCCGGCGAATGTGTGGTGGAATTTCATCACCAGTAATGACTACATTTGAACAACAGAAATTCGACTAAAGTGGGTTTCTCGGAGATTACTTGATGTCAACAACCAATTTGATTCAGCAGTATTTCAGTAACAGCAAGAGCCATCGAATGGAGCAATTAATTGCCCAGATCGATTGTCTGGCAGAGTTGGCTTCGGCGGTAACTGGAGCCGATTATGTGGCTTTCTTCTATCGCCTATCAGCCGACCGTTTTCTCATACCGGTCGCATTTTCCGCCATATCAGAATATGCGGCTCTTAGCCCGGAATCCATTGATGAGGACTGGGTAAAGAGCCCTGACCTGTTGAATAAATCGGATTCAACTGGAACCTGCCCCGAGAGCTCATGCCAGGCAAACGATCAGGAGACATTTGTCAGACGAAATCACTTTGCCGATTATCGGGTCGTTCCTTTGAAAGAAGGTGATGTTATCACCGGAGCCCTCGCCTTTTACTGGAAAAGCGGATCAGACGATAAGAATGCTCTGAAAAGTCGAGTCATCGAAAGCCTGAGCCGCGCATTTGAGACCTCTATGAAGTCGATAGACGAGATTCACAGTTTCTCTGATTATTCCATGCGGCTGTCCAGTATTATCGATCTTTTCTCGCTGCCTATTGGTGACTATCGATTCAAAGATTTTGTATCCGAACTGATCAAGCGTACAGCGGCGATAATTAACGTGGATGGTCTCTGCCTGTTCAAACAGGATATGCGAAGCGGCCGGCTGCAACTGCAGGAAGTTGTATCAAAGCAAAAGCCTGACAGAGATTTTCTAAGCGGCCTTTCGGAAGTGCTTGTCAAAGAAGATGTTCAATTTGATGAGTCGTTTAGCCATCACTCTCGCGTTCGTAACATCTCAGGGGAGTTCAAAAAAAACTATGGAGCGGTTGCCGCCGTTGAGATTTCTCCGGATAAATTCTATCGATATGAATTAGTGGCCTGGGACAGTTCCGCGCAAAAACTCACCCGGAACAACAGAGAGTTACTCTCAGTCTTCGGTGTATTGGGCGGCGCTATGATCCGTAATGCTGTTCTATTTCGTCATGCCAAAAAGGCAAGGCGAATTTTGGAGCGGAACTCATCTCTCATGGCTGACATGGAAACAACGGCGGCGCTCGCCGACATGACCTCCGGCGTAGCTCACGAGTTTAACAATATTATTGGCGGTGTTATTGGGCGACTCCAACTAATAAAGATGAAGCATGACGATGAGAAGCTGTTGGCCCAAATGGACCAGATTGAAAAGATGATCATGGAAGGGGCGGCAACGGTCAGATCGATTCAAGAGTACACCGTGGGAGCCGAGTACAAGAGTCTCGGGTCGATAAACCTGGGGCATGTGATTCGTGAGGCTGTGATCGGATCAGACAATAGTTGGGTCACTGAGGCGGAATCACGCAATATCGAAATCCAAACTAATCTAGCTGTTTCCGACGCAATCATACATGGCAATGCTGAAGATATCACGACTGCCGTAGACAAACTGATGCGCAATGCCATCGAGTTTTCCCCAGACAACTCAAAGGTGAGTCTCTCTTTGGTTCGAGAAGACAAGTCCGTCAAACTTAGAATTGCCGATAGCGGTCCCGGAATCCCCAATCTCAACAAGGCTAAGATATTTTATCCGTTCTTCTCTACCAAGAACACGCGTTTGAGTGGTCTTGGATTATCGGTCGTTCATGGAATCATAACTCGCCACAAGGCAAGAATTGTGGTCAAAGACAACAAGCCGAACGGTACTATCTTTGAGATACGATTCACGGAAACCAACGTTGTCCCGGATTATTCGGAAATTACCAGCCAGATAAAAAGGGTCGAACCGCTTCGAATCCTGATCGTCGATGATGACCAGCAAATCCGCGAAGTCCTCCGGGACATGCTGTCCATGAAAGGGCATCTTCCTACCACCTGTGCCGATGGTTACGCCGCCCTTGAGGTGTTGGAAAAGCAGGAGTTCGATTTGGTCATTACCGATTTGGGCATGCCCGGAATATCAGGTATTGATCTTGCCCGACAGACGCATGAGAATAAGCCAGAACTCCCCATTGCGATGATTACCGGCTGGGGTTCACAGCTGAATAAATCCGAAGTCGCAGAAAACGGGATTAAAGCGATCATTTCAAAGCCGTTTCATTTAAAAGATATACAGGCGATGATTGAAGAATTAGTTTAGGTGATGCCGATCAAGAA
>JAUXBO010000104.1 GCA_030619345.1 Candidatus Zixiibacteriota bacterium
AACGTGTCATTGGACATCGATTCTGTTGATCGGGCAGCCGCAATCTTTGCTGATATCGACAGCAATCCTTCTCGGAAGCGATTGCAGGCGATGTCTTCATCAGGTTGGGGAAAATATCAAGTTGACGGATTCAAGAAAATTGCCGAACTTCTAAAAGATCGTTTTCGTAAATATTGATATAATTTGTCAATATTTAGAATACCGGATTGTCGGCCCCAAACCTTAGGACAGCAGACTTGAAACTAGTTGGTACTGATGGCAGCCGCCTCTATTCGTGGGAACTGACCGAGGGTAAACATATCCTCGGGCGTAAAGTTGAGTGTGATTTCTATATCCCCAATCAGACCGTGTCAAGACGTCATGCAGAAATCGAGTTTAGTAATGAGACTGTGTTTGTTACTGACTTGGGCAGCCATAACGGTACAACTGTGAATGAGAGACCGATCGGAGAAAAAAAGGAAATAAAGCTTGGTGATCGGATAGTTTTTGGCGAGGTGAATTTCAAGCTGTCCGAGGGTGACGAGCCAACGACGGTTGGGGCATCCTCACGGTCGACCCAACTGGCCCCGCATGATCCAGAGAAGTCCGTATTCCTGTCTATCAACGAAGCGCTGAAACCACTACCTTCAAATGTCACCGAGATTCCAGAGGTGTTGACTACGATTTCGGATATGGCTCGCACTCTGGTCCTCCCTGAGCCTCGTGAGAAAATGCTTAGTGAAGCACTTGATCTTATATCGCGAGTGATACCCAGCGAGCGACTAATAATATTGACCGTTCCCGAGGGATCCGATGAGGTTATTGTAGAGGCCAGCAATTTGAGTTCAGGAAAGGACTTGTCATCGATCACCCTGTCCAGAACCATAATTCAGGATATCCTCCAGAACAAGAATGCGATTCTAATCGGTAACCCTATGGAAGACGCACGGTATAGCGATCAGCAGTCTATAATCATGTCCGAGCTAAAATCAGCGATGGCTGTTCCACTGTTCGACCAGGGCAGAGTATTGGGCATTTTGTATGTAGATACGACCAATCCGTTGCATCGCTACAGCAACGATTTCTTGAAGCTGCTGGCCACGTTTGGTAACATCCTGGCCTCCAAACTGGTCAACTACGCTCTTCTCGCCGAGAGAGCCGAACGACAACTAATTGAAGCAGAACTGAAGCGGGCCTCCTCTATCCAGAAGAAGTTGTTGGATCTTGCTCCCCAGCAGGTCGACGGATACTCCATTCACGCTTATCAAGACCAGTGCCGCGCGGTCGGGGGAGATATGTATGACTATTGCCAGCTTCCCGACGGTCGGTTGGTGATTTTGGTGGCCGATGTTAGTGGCAAAGGAATGGGAGCTGCCTTGTTGATGGCTAACGTGCTGGCATCACTGAGGATTCTCTACCAGAGTCCTCAATTCGATCTTGTTCAGTCGGTGCAAGCGACATCTACGCAGTTGTTCAAATACAGCGCCCCGGAGGACTTTGTAACTCTTTTCGTCGGTATAATAGATCCGCAGAAAAACCGTCTCAGCTATATCAATGCCGGTCACAATCCGGCAGTTTTGGTGCACAGCACAGGGACCACAGAGTATCTTGAAGCTACCGGTATCATGATAGGTGCTTTTCCCGGTATGGTCTGGGATGTCAATGAAATTGAAATGAATATTGGGGACTCTGTTTGTGTATACACTGATGGCGTGACTGAAGCCGAAGGGACAACAGATCAATATGGTGAAGAGAGACTTCTTGACTGTCTTCTGGGATTGCGGGCCGAGTCACCGCAGTCAATGACTGAAAAACTTATGAAGAATATTGAAGAATTCGTGTCCGGTTGTCCACAGTCAGATGACATTACCATGCTGTTTGTGAAACGAGAAGGTTAATAAAATCACTGGAAACGCTCTAATTATGATAATCAGCTCATTGGAGGGATTTGTCGTTGCTTGAACAGGGAAAACTCTTTGCGCACTTTAAAATAGTTCGCCGGATTGGTGTCGGCGGTATGGGCGAGGTCTATCTGGCCGAAGATCAGAAACTGGGCCGCAATGTTGCCATCAAGATACTCCAACAGGACGTTTTCGACAATGCCGAACGGTTGGAGCGCTTCCGCCGCGAGGCGCAGACGGCGGCAAAAGTTTCGCACCCGAACGTTATGGCAATTTACGACATCGGTGTGACGGAGTCGCCCGAACATGGAAAAGACGTTAGCTATATCGTTATGGAGTTTGTGGATGGGTATGAGTTGTCGGAGTATTTGCGAGAAAAAAGTTCGACCATGTCATCCAAGGTGCGTTTGGCCGAGAAGATCGCATCGGGTCTTTCTGCTGCCCATAAACTAAACATCGTTCACCGTGATATCAAAGCCGACAATATTCTGATAACTGATGACGGAGAACCCAAGATTCTGGACTTTGGTCTGGCCAAGCCGCTGGATCCGGTTTTTCGGGATGAGGATGATGGAGATACTGATACCGTCTCGCGGGAGTTGACCAAGGCTGGTAAGATAATGGGAACCGTCACCTATATGTCTCCGGAGCAAGCTCGGGGTCATGCTGTCGATACCCGCTCGGACATTTTTTCCTTTGGCATTCTTCTTTATCAAATGGCCACCGGTGATGTACCTTTCAGTGGTCAGACACAAATGTCCACTCTGGCCAAGATACTCGAAACCAAACATGAACCGCCTACTACTCGTAATGCTGAAGTTCCAGCCGAACTGGAGCGGATCATAAATAAGTGTCTGCAGAAAGATGCCTCCGATAGATACCAGGATACACGCGATCTGGTCGTCGATTTGAGGAACCTGCGCCGTATGTTTGACAGTGGAGTTACCGACACTATCACTTCAACTACGAACTCAGTCAAGTCCGAGAAAGTCGTATCACAGGCAAAGCTGTGGGTGACGTTAGCGACACTGGCCGCAGCCGTATTCCTGCTTGTTTATTTGATGGACTTTAACTTCACAGTAACGGAGACGCCAGCACTCCAAGCACAGGAGAACTCACTCGCAATTCTGGGATTCGAGAATAAGACCGGAGATGAGTCGCTCGATTGGCTTGAAACAGGTCTGCCGGAAATACTCCTGACCGATCTTGCTCAAACGGAAGCGATTCGCTTGATTAGTCGGGAGAGAATTTTCGACTGCTTTGATAATCGCAACGCCCCGCATTCTTTTGATGAATGTGTCAAGGCGGCGAAGTCGTTAGGTGGCGTAAGAATTCTAAGCGGTTCTATTTTTAAATTTGGCGAGAAGATAAGAATTGACGCCCGCCTTGAAGATATGTCAACGGGGAAAATAATCATGGCCGAAAAGGTTATGGGAGATGATCCCCTGTCTTTGGTCGATAGCCTCATTGGAAAGATAGCGGTAAGTCTCGATTTGACCGATGAGTTTTCCTCTGATCTCGACCGAGCGCGCCTTACGTCTACCTCGTCGGAGGCCTATCGTCTGTACCACCTCGGTAGTGAAATGATGCTCAAAGGTCTTTTTACGGAGGCAGTAGACTTTTGCGAGCAGTCAATTGCAGAAGATACTTCTTTTGCTTTGCCATATATGAAGCTGGGAATGATGAGCCTCTTCCGCGGGCGGCAACAGGAAGGGAAGCGGTTCCTTGAGGAAGCTTGCAAGCGGGAGCATCTTCTTCCGATCAGGGACAGAACCTTGCTCGATATCTACAGCGATGTCTGGCTGGACGGCGAGTACGACAATGCCTTTGTTAAAATAAAAGCCTTTGTGGCCAACTATCCGGATGACAAAGAAAGCCGAACGATTTACGCACTTCTGAACAATGTATACACCGGAGACACTGTGGTGACTTTTGCAAATCTGGACACGATTCTTGCCATTGATCCTACTTACCAGATGGCGCTGGAGCAGTACTCCGCAATTGCAGAGCAGCACGATAATATGGAATTGGCGGTTGAGATGGCTGAGCGGTTGTTAAAGTACCATCCTGACTCCCCTGGCCCCTACAAGCGGGTGGCACAGTTGTACGTCTCCGATGGTGACATTGATCGCGCAATTGAGAAGTTTGAGGAAGTGCTCGATAGATTTCCAACCGCCGAAAACAGGCAATCGACGATTCCGACTCTTGTCAGGCTGTCAATAAAAAGAAGGGATTTTGATACCGCCGAAAAATACAACGAAATGTTAGGGAAAGAGTTTTCTACGGATCCGTACGAGAAGGAGGACTACTTCCACCAGAAGGCAAACCTGTTGAATTGGCGTGGCAAACTCCGCCAGGGGATGGATAGTCGTTTTGCCGCTCTTGAACAGGGTTTCAAAACAGGCGACAGCTCAACTGTTGCAACAGACTATGGTTCTATCAGCAGCTACTACCATCGTTATGGTATAAGTGACAGTGCGGTTTTTTACGCAAAGTTAGCTGAACCCTGGGTGACTGTCGACGGCAGGTTAAGTTATGTTATTAGGATCAGCGTCAGTGACGAGGCGAATTGCGCTTCGTATGCGACCGACTTTCAAAATGCAGTAAGAGACTTTCGGTCTCGAGTGCCCGAGGAGTTTTGGGAAGTGCTTGATCCGTTGACAGACATTTATGAAGGCCGATGCAGCTATGATACAAACAGGATGATAGCAGGTTTTCGTCACCTTGTAGGAGTCCAGGGAGGAAGTCAGGATGCAAACCGTCGGGAATTGGCTCATCTACTGATCAAAAGCGGGGAGTGGCAAGAAGGGATCGATATGCTGAATAAATTCAAAGAAGAGAATGGCCAGGAGACTGTTGCCTATCACCATTTGAATGACACTTATCTTTTCGGACTTGCATACGAACGGCTCGGAGAAACCGACAGAGCAGTCGAGTATTATCGGGAAGTCCTGAAATACTGGAGTGAGGCCGAGATTCAGTTGGATCAAATCGTGCAAGCTAGAGAGAGGTTGGCCGAACTAACCAGTTAGAAAATCAGTAGTCTCTGCTCAGCGTTTGTTCAATGCTCGGCGGCAAAGCGTATAACCGCTTTCCAAGCAGTTCTATCCGAGATATATTGGCGGGACTATGTTTTCCCGTGCCCTTATCTACACCCGTCAATTTGATCGCAATCTCTGGATACTTTCATTCGGCTGGTTTGTCAGCGCACTCGGGTTTGCGGTTTCCATCCCGTTCATAGCCATCTATTTTCATTCTGTCCTCGGTCTATCTATGAGCCAGATCGGATATTTCTTTGGCTCCATGGCGGTAGTGCGGGCAGTTTTTCAGGGAATGGGTGGCGAAATCTCTGACCGCATGGAGAGACGCCAGCTCATGATTCGTGCTCAGCTGGCCCGTGTGGTAGCTTTTGCGGGGTTAGCGTGGTCGATAGCCCAGGGATGGGGATTGTGGCCGATAGCGGGCTTTCTGTTCGTTGCATCGGCATCTGGCGCTGTCTTCCAGCCAGCAGCCAATGCTATGGTTTCAGATATCCTTCCCGAAGATAAGCGGATCGACGGTTATGCAATCACCAGGGCTGCGGGCAACCTCGGATGGGCCGCGGGACCAGCGCTGGGTGGTTTTCTGGCGGCCAAATCTTACGCCATGTTGTTTGCAATCTCGGCCATAGTGACAATAGGTTCAGCAGTCGTATTCTGGTTCTGGCTCAAATCACCCGATACTACTAAGGTCTCCGACCGTTTTCGCCTCCGTGATCTCCTGTCTATCAAAGACGACAAACTTATGGCCACTCACTGCCTGCTGATATTCTGTCTATATCTCGTGGTCGCACAGTTAATGGCGCCGTTTTCAGTATATGCCGTCAACTTGATTAAAATCTCTGAAACTCAACTGGGTTATTTGTATACAGTCAACGGTCTGATGGTCGTATTTTTGCAAATCCCTACTATGAGATTAGTATCCAAATGGCGATTTACCAGCTTGCTGGCCATCGGCGGATTTATCTATGCTATAGGGTACGGTATGATCGGTCTGTTTCCTTCGTTTGCCTTCTTTATATTTGCAATTATGATTGTAACGATGGGCGAGATATTTATGTCACCACCAGCGCTCGCCCTGACTGCTGCTCTGGCACCGAAAGGCAGGATGGGCCGCTACATGGGAATTTATGGCCTGTTTGTAGCTTCGGGCTGGTCATTTGGACCGTTGTATGGAGGAATGATTCTTGAGTATTTGTCAGAGAATCTCGTTTTGGCTTGGGTGGCGATAGCATCGCTGGCGGTAATCAGCGGCGCTGGTTATCTGGTATTTAGAAGGATTCTTCCGGACAAAATTGACTTCAGGCAGCATAATGCTACATGATTATAGCGAGCTTGCCCATCTGGGTTCTTTCTGCTGATTCGATTACCCAGTAATATAATCCCGACACTACCGCCTGAGTGTTCCTCGTTATCATGTCCCACTCTTCATGTCCCGAGGTTGGATCGGACGCGTCCTTATCATGTTCGATTTCCCTGACCAGATCTCCATCTATCGAGTATATCCGAATTGTGCATTTCTGGGGCAAGTTGACAAAGTGAATACGTCTCGCACGCGCATCGGCCAAATTCCCCCGACGGTTCTCGTAACCGGATGCTTTGTAATCCCCGTCGATACGATACGGATTGGGATAAACATACGCATCCAGAATCTGTGACTCGACCGCTCCAGCCGGGTCCAGTGCATAAGCGATTTGTGGTCCGTTGAGGACTGAGGTCTCAAGAGCGGCAAGTCCGACATCGGGTGAGCCAAAATCAAATGCTGTTACATTTACATAATAAGGGACCGTTGGCAAGAGGTCTTCAATGTCCAAATAGTACTCAAAATACTTGAAGTATCCGTCTTCAGTTAATTCATCGGGGTCCGCCTGTGTTGGATCGAGCGAACTTGGATACGGCTGATCTTCGTAGGTCCGCCGGATCGGAGTCGTGACCCCAAATATCGATGCATTGTAATCCTGAGCCTGGAAATAAAAAATGGAGTCACCATAAACGAAGGGAGAATTGAGGGGGTAGTCCAGGGGATTAAATCGATTGTCAGAGCAACCATCCGGGGCGTAGAGACAGCGAAGTTTTTGCAGCGTAAAGGGAGGGTCCTCAAGTTTCACTTTGGAGTCATCCCCGCTTTCATCCACAATGAATTTGTTATAATCATGCACGTCGTATGAGGCTACCAACGAGTAACTATCCAGACGGTTATCGCGGGCAAGGTACACCCGGTATCCTTCAAAGTCAGAAATATTTGAGAAATTATCTTTGCTCGTTTCAGAATGGAAGCCGTTGAATCTAACCCTGAACGATCCGACCGTTGGTTTCACCCAGAAGGTTGGCGCGGGTGGGGGACCAGCTCCTCGAAAATCAGGCACGCGGTCACCCTCATACCAAAAAGTATCCCGATAGGTAACAACCCAGCCACTGTCAGTCTCTGTAGAATCAAGCCCGCACACATGGTATTTACCGCGATAACCGTCGCCATCAGTATCAACTCCTGGATTGTCATACACCCACGACGCCCACATTGAGTTTCGTGCCAGCGAGTCAAAAGCCAGATGCGAGTAGTATTCATCCGGCCTTGACGGATCAAAGTATTTTTCAAAGTCGTCCGGCTGCTGATGAAATCCACCGCCGCCGACCCAGGCAAACGAAACTGGCAATTTTTGACCGGGACTGATTTTGAAGGGGCCGAATGACAAGAGATAGCGCGCATCATAGCCAGCCGCAAACTGCTGCGCGAACGGCGGTGGTCTCAACCAGCCGTTAGCGCTCTGATCAATTGCAGTGAACATTAAATCGTAGTCGAACTCTTCGTGCCGGAGTACATAGTACTTGTTAGCGTCGCCTTCGGGTGTGCCCATTCTCGCTCCGAAGTGGCGGTATGGATCACCCTCAGTTTCCTGCCGTCGGGGGCCGAAATCATAATCCGGGCTGCCGTAATTAATAATCCACCAATTGTACGAATAGGAAAGAGATTCCGCGGGTGTGCGAACAACACGCGCGCCGACCACACCAGTTGCGGAGCGATAATCCCAGGAGCCGTTATCCGGATCTCCATCGTTGTCCGCAGTAAAGGCGATATTAATC
>JAUXBO010000198.1 GCA_030619345.1 Candidatus Zixiibacteriota bacterium
CGCAGAAATATTTGAGTAGTGATGAATAATTAAAGACCGACGACTCTATTCGAGTCACCGGCCTGTATTGGAACTGCAGCTGTCTTTAGATCAATATTCCATGAACGGGAGTAGTTCCAGTCCATGCAGCAATACCAGAGCGATCCCGATTGGCGTCAGATACCTCAGGGCGAGTCGCAGCATCTGGAACGGTAGCCCGCGACTTCCGAATTCTTCTGCTATATCTTTCTCTTTCATAACCCATCCGATATAGAGGCAGGTGAGAAGCCCACCTACCGGTAACATGTAGTTGGTGGTAATGAAATCGAAAATGTCGAGGAATCCTTGATCGGAGCCGCGGAAGGGCATAGTAAAGCTGGCGACTGCCGAGAGAATCCCAAACAGATAAACGAGTATTCCCGCCACCAATGTGGTTTTGATTCTCGACCACCCTTTTTCATCGATAAAGTAAACTACCACAACTTCGAGCAGGCTTATTGCCGAAGTGAGAGCGGCAAACGTAAGCAGAACAAAAAATGGCACCGACACCCAGGGGCCGGTATCGGCAAATAGAACGGGTAAAGTTTTGAAGATCAGGCCGACTGATTGGCCGGGCTCCATTCCGTAATGGAAAACCAGCGAGAATATGGCCACGCCCGCCATGAGGGCTATAAACGTGTCCAGGAATGATATCAAGATAGCATCACGCACAATTCCCGTATCCTTTTTCATGTAACTGCCATAGGTGATCATGGCTCCCATTCCCAGCGAGAGGGTGAAGAAGGCATGTCCCAGAGCCGACAGGACTGCTTCGGCAGTTAATCTGGAGAAGTCAGGCTGAAAGAGGAAGTTCAAGGCCGCCATTCCGCCATCGGTGTTGAAAAGACCGTGAAACATGAGTCCCAACAGAAGCAAAAACAGAGTCGGCATTAGAATTTTGGACCAACGCTCGATACCGCCCTTGATACCTCCAGCCACAATGGCGATAACCAGTACCATGAAAATTGTGTGCCACATGATAGAGTCCGAGGGGCTGACCACCAAATCAACAAATTGCTGCTGGATCTGATCGGGCGTTCCGGCAAAACCCTTGATAGATTTGAAAATAAAAGCCATGGCCCATCCGGCGATCACCGAATAAAACGAGAGGATCAAAAAGCCGCTGGCCATTCCAAGCCATCCGACCGACTGCCATGGGGATTTGGCGCGGTGGTTTTTCTCAAATGCTTTGACCGGGTTCTTTTGGGCCCGCCGACCGATAATCAACTCTGATACCATTAGCGGCAGCCCGATCATAAGAACACAGCCAAGGTACACCAGAACAAAGGCGCCGCCGCCGTAATCGCCGGTGATGTACGGGAATTTCCAGATATTCCCCAGACCGATAGCCGATCCGGTCGCGGCTAATATGAAGCCGAGGTTAGATCCCCAAGTCTCTCTTGATTTTTTCATGGACTCCTCTCCGGGCAAGTTATGTATAAGACATATCCTCTGTTCAGTTCACTAGCCTGCACAGTGCAACGCATCACCTGATAGGGAGTAGACTTTGGACTGAATGAAACGGGCCGCCGGTAATGTGTCAACAATTTAATACCGGTTACAGCGGTTTTTGGTTGACGGGGATCGGGTTGTGGTGTTAAAAGTGTTAGTTGAAGAAATGTATTTGGAAAGGTTCGATGTCTATGAAAAAGCTAATCATATCCGCTTTTTTGGCGGCCATAATCTGTTGCTCCTCTGCTTTTGCCGGTGGTTCAATCGGAAGTGCTTTTGGGACTTTTGGAACTGCCCACTCTCTGGGTATGGGCAACGGTAATGCTCTGGTTGGAGTCGGGATCGGTGACGATCGCAATATCCTTTTGGGGCGAGTCAACTATGGTCTGTCCCGGTTCACCGACGGCAGTATAAAACTGGCCCTGGTTGATCCGGATGGACAGGGCTCCAGCACGAGAATCGCGATTGGCGCTGATTTTAAGTACCAGTTTATGGTGATGGATGATGTCACCCGTTCTGCGTTTGAGATGGCGGCTGGTGGGATGTTTGAGTACTATGATCTTGAGGGCGGTTCGGCTCATTTGATAGGAGCTAATCTTTTGGGCTCTTATCCATTTGTGCTGGACAATGGCAAACTGCTGTCTCCTTATGGTCGGTTTGGCGCTCGTATAGAGAAAAGAAGTTACTCGGATTCCAATCTTGAGTTCGGATTAAACCTCGGTGTTGCCTGGGAAGTGACCAAGACGGTGAATCTGTACGGCGAATTTCAGCTGGACGGGAACGATGCGATTTTCCTGGGTGCTGAATTTGACATATTCTAAGGGTTCTGACTCGACATTGTCTGATTTCTCGTCCGATTTGGCGCAGGTGATGTGATGTCGTATCTGGATTCTATAATCCTCGGTCTTCTACAGGGGCTGACTGAATTTTTGCCCGTATCATCGTCGGGGCATCTGGTTTTGGCGCAGTGGCTGATGGGGGTCAAGCAGCCGGGAGTGACGTTCGAAATTGTTGTTCACCTCGGCTCGCTGTTGGCAATTCTTGTTTATTTTCGAGAAAAAATACTCAAGTTAGTGCATTCGATTTACGATCCCAAATTTTCGCAGTATCGTCCTATGCTTGCGTATCTTGCTATCGGCACCATACCGGCAGGCTTAGCAGGTGTTTTGCTCAAAGACTTTTTTGAGGAGGCTTTTTCATCGCCTAAGATCGCCGCTGTGATGCTGTTGGTCACCGGTTGTATTCTCCTGTCGACACGATTTGCCCCCAAAGTCAAACGCCCGTTGTCCTCTGGCCGGTCCTTTTTGATCGGCATTGGCCAGGCCGTTGCTATCCTGCCGGGGATTTCCCGGTCTGGCTCAACAATTGCGGCCGGAATGCTGTTGGGAATCAAGCCGACTGAGGCGGCGGAGTTCTCGTTTCTGCTGGCCATTCCCGCGGTTGGGGGAGCTGTTCTGCTGGAGTTCAAGGAACTGCTCAATATTGATTCCAGTCTGGTAGGGCTGTATTTGTGTGGCGCTCTGTTCTCGTTCATAGCTTCTATCGTGGCCGTTTATCTGGTGCTGGCCAGTATTCGCAAGGGGAAATTCGAGTATTTTGCATATTACTGCTTTGCTATCGGGCTGTTGGGGTTATATCTTTTTCGGTAGATGCGCCAGAATATTCTTCTAATCAGATTCAGTTCGCTGGGAGACGTGGCTCTCACTTCGGCTGTTGTCACTAACCTGCGGATAAACCGCCCGGGCAGCCGTATCATATTCCTGACCAAGGAACGCTTTGCGCCAGTGGTAGGGATGATGCCAGGTGTTGATGAGATTATCACCATCCCCAACGACACAAACATGAGGGAGTTCGCCCGTATGCTCGGCGAAGTTGAGCGGAAGCAGATTGATGTTATTGTCGATTTGCACGGTAACTTCCGGAGCATATTTACAAGCAAACTTACGACCGCATCTGAGAAACTGGTCTATCCAAAACGACGACGCGAGCGCCAGGCAATTGTGAAACAGAAACCGGTTCTTCGCCCAGTCATGCACACGATTGATGCTTACAATCTTCCGCTTCGTGAAGTCGGTATGATTACGCCGTGCAAGCGGCCGATCCTGACCTGTGACCCTGAGCTCAGTAACTTAGTATGGAAAGGGAGTCACTCACAATCAGTGCGGGTTCTTTTTGCGCCGGGCGCCGCCCACGAACCAAAGCGATGGCCAATTGAGAGTTTCGCTGAACTCGCTCGGCAGCTCGACAAACGGATGGACACAGAAATTGTTTGGGTACTGGCTAAGGATGAGGAGTCTATTATGAGTCCGGTGATAGATGATATTCCGGGACAACAACTGGTTGGCTTGCCGCTCTCAGAATTGGCTGCCACAATATCCGAAGCGAGTATCACTGTATCTAATGACTCCGGTGTGGCCCACTTGTCATCCGGCTTGGGCACGCCGGTCGTGGCTTTGTTTGGCCCGACCCATCCGGCCCTCGGATTTGCACCTCGCGGGTTGTTTGATACTATCGTCGAGGCCGATGAACCATGCCGCCCCTGTTCTTTGCATGGAGCGAGTGACTGTTACCGCGAGGAGCAGTTTTGTTTCACTCGGATCGAACCAGATCATGTTTTGGCAGCAATCGACCATACACTGGATCTTACTCAGGATTTGAAACCAGCCGTTTTTGTTGATCGTGATGGGACAATTATTGCAGATAAGCACTTTCTCTCCGATCCCGACCAGGTGGAGATATTGCCCGGTGTGATTGAGGCACTTCGGAAGCTAAACTCAATGGGCTTGAAAACCGTTATTGTATCAAATCAGTCCGGGGTTGCTCGCGGGTACTTTGATGTCAGTACGGCCGAAACTGTGAACGCCCGGCTGCTTGAAATCCTACAGCGAGCAGGTATCAATGTCGATGGTCTCTATTTCTGTCCACACTTTCCGCACGGGAAACGAGCTGAATATAGTTATGTGTGCGAGTGTCGGAAACCCTCGCCGGGAATGGCCGAAACCGCCGCCCGGCAGATCGGCATCGACTTGAGGAAGTCATACGTTATCGGTGACAAGCTCGATGATTATAATTTAGCCCTGGCGATGGGTGCGACCCCGATTATGGTTCGGACCGGTCATGGTTTGAATCAAATCAAGTTGCTGCCGCCGGAGTTGATTGATGATTCGGTGGTGGATGATCTTGCGACTGCTGCGACACGTATAAATCGTTTGGAACATTGACGTCGACTTACCATAGGTAGATTTTTTGTTAAAGCCTGCAGAATATTTTGAAAAATTGAACGACAACGCGGTCATCTGTACGCTTTGTCCGGCTAACTGCCGACTGAAACCGGGGCAGCGAGGCAACTGCGACTCCCGATTTAATGAAGCAGGAGAACTGCTCACCGACAACTATGGGGAGTTAGTAAGTAGTGGCGTTGACCCGATTGAGAAAAAGCCGTTATATCATTTCTATCCGGGGGCAAAGATTCTGTCGACCGGGACCAGCGGTTGCAATTTTGGATGCCTCAATTGCCAGAACTGGCAAATTTCACAGCACAAGCAGCCCTCGACCTATGTAGCGCCTCACCAATTGGTGGAACTTGCACAGGAGCATGATTCAATCGGCGTCGCCTTTACATATACCGAGCCAATGATCTGGTTCGAGTATGTGAAAGATGTTGCGCCGCTGCTTCAAGAGAAGAACTTGAAGACCGTGCTGGTTTCCAATGGCTATATCAATCGCAAG
>JAUXBO010000152.1 GCA_030619345.1 Candidatus Zixiibacteriota bacterium
AAATCCGCCACCGGTTTAACCAGTTTCTGGAAGTATAGAATAGCGTTCAACTTCAGTTGACCGGGAGCAAGGTCGGATGGTGCAACGAACGAATATGTCTCGAGTTTTGTTTCGCGCGGACCGATCCTGTAGTCTACGCCGAGCGAAGCTGTATTCCACTGCTGGATAGTCATTCTCCCCTGAGGATCAAAGTAGGCCATGCGGAATATCCTGTCGCCCACCGGGATGCCATCGCGCTGAACACCCATAAAGTCGGCGTCGTTCAGGGCGATTCCCATATCCTGATAAGCTAACTCTTCGGCGCCTATCGTGTATTCTTCTCCTTCAAATCCTTTGGGAACTACCGGCAAGTGATACCGTTTGCCAGCAGCATCGATAGCTTCGACATGCAGCCAGACAATTCGATCTTCAACAGAGCCGGTCGGGAATTTGTGACCCGCCTTTTGGTTGAACAGAGCAATTGTAAAATCTACCGTCTCCCCTGCCTTTATGGCCGGAGACTCCGGATAGATTCGCAATTCGATAGTCCCGCGAACCTTACTATCATCATGGGCGCCATGAAACAGATGCAACCGGGCGTCATCGTATGTGTTGCCATCTTCGGCCGTCTGCATTTTACCCGTAGTCATATGGCAGTCATGGCAGCGGATACCCTCGGCAGCATAGGGACCCTCTTTCCATTCGAGATGAGTCGACTTGACCCAAATTCCATACGGGTCTTTCTCATTATGACAGGTCCCGCAGAATTCAGAAGTCGCCAGGAACTCTGAATAGGCCACTTCATGCCCACCCGACTCAACACCCTTGCGCGGACCATATTTGGTCTCACCCGGTGCAGATACAAAATTGAAATTGAACGGAATATCCCCTTTGAAACCAGTCACCGTATGACAAACATCGCAGGAAACGCCTTCATTGGCGCGACTTCCTTCCGAAGGCCGCGGCGGCGGAATATCACCAGCATGGAAAGCCAACGGTGCATGACAGCCGTTGCAGCCAGCCTTGACCTCGGCCACTTTCTCGTCTTTTTCAGCATGCGGAACCGCCAGCTTAAAATACTCAATCTCATCCCATTCATGAGTGTACGATTGAGACATCATGGAATGCTGCCATTGGGTATAGTTAGCTGTATGGCACTCAGCGCAGGTCTCAGGTGATTCATAATCATCATACGAACCTGCCGGTTCAGAGATCACCATCGCCGCTACCAGAAAAAACAGTACCACAGTCGCTCCTGCCACCAGCCGGAAATTCAGCCTCCACCCTATACTCTTCTTGTGGATCATCTGCATGTCGACCTCACTAATTCAGTTGTTTCAATAATAGTGGATAATTCAGTCATAAAATTAGTTCTTGTGGCCTGCTAATGCAACCGATTTTGCGGCCTGCACAGCCATAAAAGCAGTACCCTAAGCCATGTCGGAGTTGTTAACTCTCTGTTTACCATTGAGTTATAGCGGGGAACCATGCCTACAATCACCTGTTATAAACGATAGTCACAATTGACTTGGCATTAATGATTGCCTGATATATATTTTGAGACTGTGGCGGAGTATGTTATGGGTTTTGAGATAAGAAATGTCAGGAGGACAGGCCTCCTGACCGACAGACTCAACCAGAGCCTTGACTTACTACGCCAGGAGAAAGCTGCCTCTGGCAGTGTGCAGGAATTGAACAGGATGTCGATAACTATAAGGAGTACAGGCAATTGAATTGGCCTATTCTAATGGGCGCACAGCCCGATGGTGGTGGTGGCGGCATGGTGATGCTGATATGGTTTGGCCTCATTTTTGTGGTCATGTATATGTTGATGATCCGTCCCCAGCGCAAAAAACAGAAAGAGCATGAGGCTCTTCTGTCAGACCTTAAAAAAGGTGACAAAATTGTAACCAGCAGTGGCTTGATTGGCGTGATTTTCGCCATTGATGAAGAGCGAAACCGGGTTGTCCTCAAAACCGGAGGAGAAAACAGACTCGAGTTCTTGAAATCATCGATAGCCGCTAAGTTAGATAAGTAGAGTTTACGGGAGAAAACCGTGGCAGAGAGACAGATCGTCATTTACGGTGACCCTGTTTTGCGGGAAGTAGCAAAGCCGATCGAAGAGATCGATCAGGAGATCAAAGATTTGGTGTCCGATATGGTGGACACAATAAAAGAGGCCAACGGCCTCGGTCTGGCCGCGCCCCAGGTAGGCGAGTCCAGAAGAATATTTATGGTCGACCTCTCTGCGGTCGATATGACAGCTACCCTCAAAGTATTCATTAACCCGGAGATTATTGAGACCGAAGGCGAAATTGAACTTGAAGAAGGTTGCCTCTCTTTTCCGGGCATTTACCAGAAAATAACCCGTTCGGCTCATGTGAAAGTACGGGCGACGGATTTAGACGGCAGTCAGTTTGAAATCGACGCCGATGGGATTCTGGCCAGAGCTATTTTGCACGAATACGACCATCTTGAGGGAAAACTATTCATCGATCGAATATCGTCGATAGCGCGCACGATGCTTCGTGGCCGCCTGAGAAAGCTGTCCAAAACCTCCTGATCTGGCCGAACGTTCCGTCCTCGTTCGATGAGACCGTTCGAGTTCCTTCCCGCTCCTGTTGTAGAATCGTCCTAACGACGAGTCTCCTCCCACGGTTAAGCGTAACATGAGAATTGTATTCATGGGTACGCCGGAGTTTGCCTGCCGACCGATGCAGCGCCTCTGCCAGAGCAATCATGAATTGCTGGCGGTAGTGACTGGAGTTGATAAGCAATCCGGCCGCGGCAAAAAGATTCAGGCAACACCGGTCTGTGATTCAGCCTGTGAGGTTGATATCCCTGTGATCAAAGCCGCCAACTTGAAAAGCGACGAGTTGTATGAGCAGCTCAAAGCTTTGGACGCTGACCTGTTTATAGTCATCGCGTTTCGGATTCTCCCCAAAAAACTTATCGACCTGCCACAACTGGGAGCGATAAATATTCATGCCTCACTTTTGCCGAAATATCGAGGCGCAGCGCCTATAAACTGGGCTCTGATCAACGGCGAGAAAGAAACCGGATTGACCAGTTTCTACCTGAAAAAATCTGTAGATACCGGTGATATTATTCACCAGGAAAAATTAACCATCAATGATGGAGAAAATTTCGACTCTCTCTATAATCGCCTGTCTGAAATCTCCGGGGGGTTTCTTTTGAAAACTCTGGAGATGATAGAGCAGGGTACAACCCCAACCCATCAGGATGAATCAGCCGCCAGCCCGGCCCCAAAACTGAGCCCGTTTGACGGCATGATTGATTTTGGACTACCATCGGTGAGAATTGTTGACTTTGTCCGCGGCCTTTCGACACAGCCCGGTGCATACACATTCTTCCGAGGTCGTAAGCTCAAAATCTACAAAGCGATTCAGGCTCTCGACATCGAACTGGATAGCAGTATTGAGACTATGCGGCCCGGCACGCTGGTATCTGATAAAAAGCGACTGCTCGTGAGCGTTGCTGACGGACTGGTGGAGTTGACGGAAGTTGTTCCCGAAGGGAAAAAGCCGATGGATGGCCGTTCATTTATCAATGGCCAACAACCAAAGGCGGGCGAGATCTTTGGAGAGATCGAAAAAGGGGCTAAGGAGAAAATATGAAAAAAGAAATTTTGATAAACTCAACTGACTTTGAAAAGCGAGTGGCAATCATGGAAGATGACTGCCTGGTTGAGTTTAGCGTGGAACGGCCGGACACCGAACGGATGGTCGGCGACATTTACAAAGGTATCGTGAGTACCGTCCTGCCCGGAATGCAAGCGGCTTTTGTGGATATTGGGCTCGAACGAGCCGCCTATCTGCATGCCAGTGATGTCGGCAAAGACACCGGTCGCGATTACGATTCTGACGATGAAGAAGAAGCCCCGGCTGAGATTGTCCGCAAAGGCAAGCGGGTGGCAATTGAAAAAGTTCTGAAGCGCAAGCAGGAAATTTTGGTGCAAGTCATCAAAGAACCGATCTCAACTAAAGGCCCCCGGATTGCGACTGAGATATCCATCCCGGGAAGATACCTGGTGCTGGTCCCGGATGACGACCATATCCGCGTTTCCAAGCGAATCAGTAACTGGCCGGAACGCAAACGGCTTCGCAAAACCGCGGAACCACTTCGCCCTGAAGGATTCGGACTTATCATCAGGACCGAGGCTGAGGGAAAGACTGACAACGATCTTAGAGCCGATGTCAAACGCCTGCTCAAACTATGGGCCAAATTGAAAAAGAAAGCAGACAGTTCTCCCGCCCCGACCTTGATTCACAAAGAAGCCGAAATGGTTGTCAGCATGATTCGCGACGTATTCACCGACGACGTAGAACGACTGCTGGTTGACAACCGAGAAGATTACAAAAAAGTCATCAACTTCGCGCGCCAGGTGGCTCCGGAACTTAAAAGCAGGGTGGAATTGTACAAAGGGGACCAGCCGCTGTTCGACCTCTACGATCTGGAACCAGAAATTGACCGGCTGATGGAGCCCAAAGTTTGGATCAAAAAGGGCGCTTACTTGATTATTGAGCAGACAGAGGCGATGGTGACAATTGATGTCAACAGCGGACGATTTGTCGGCAGCAAGAACCAGGAAAACACTATTCTCAGAGTTAACCTGGAATCGGCCAAAGAGATCGCCCGTCAGATTCGCCTGCGAGATATCGGCGGTTTGATTGTCTGCGACTTTATCGATATGTACAGCCGTGACAACCGAAGAAGACTCTACGAGGAATTCCAGCGCTGTTTCCGGTATGATCGCGCCAAACGCGCCATAAATCCGGTAACTGACTTTGGATTAATTGAGCTGACCCGTGAACGAGTCCGGCCTTCGCACATGCACCGATTGTCTGATCCCTGCCCGCATTGTAACGGCAAAGGACGGGTACTCTCAAAAGACACGATGGCGACTAAAATTGAACGCTGGTTTATGAGAGCGAAAGCAGCCAGAAAATTCAAGAATTATCATCTGGTCGTAAACCCGGATCTGGCCCAGGCAATGGCTGACAATGGCAATAACCGGGTGGGACGGCTTATGAAGATTCATAAATTCTCGATAAACGTCATCCGGGACACGACAATCCCGCTTCAGGAGTACAAAGTTTACAACGCCGACACTCACGATGACATAACGTCGGCCTACCAGAAGTAGGGAACTTCAAATTAGATCGGGTGCGACCAAGAAAATACTTGCGCCGCACCCTATAGTTTTTGCTATATTGCACAGCATGAGTGATAGCCCCCAAATCAGTCGCGAAATCGAGATAAAGATCGATCTTGCTTCGTTCACCAACTACCTCAAACTGATCGGTTTTCTCGGTCATATCGAGGATGAAGTTCATCATGTGAACTGCTTTTTTGATACCGAAGACCGCAAGCTGGCAGCAGCTGGTTGGGCGTTGCGCGTGCGCGCCGAAACCAAACGTGGTCTGATCACAATCAAAAGCATTGGCACCGAATCCGGGATTGCTTCGGTTCGGCAGGAGATCGAAGCACAAATTGATAAACCGGTCGCGATGGCCATAATTGAACTTCAGTCCGATATCATGGGGCTGGAAATCATGCCCATCCAGTATATCAAAAGTCTGGTCGGTAATGTCGACCTGGCACGCCTGGTGAAGTTTAGAAATGTCCGACAGCGCAAACTGTTCAAAATGGACGACCAGAATTATATGCTGGAGATAGACAAGACTGAATTCAGTGATGGTTCTGTTGATTATGAGATGGAACTTGAGCTTGCTGATATCTCCCGGATTGAGCCGGTCGAGCGTTCATTGCGTAAACTATTTTCTTCTTTAGATATCCCGTTTGAACGACAGCAAGAATCCAAATTCGCCCGTGCCCTCAAACGCGCCGGGATAATTCAGGAGTAGTCACGGAATCACAACGACCTCTTTTTTGGCTCTTGCGCACAAGAAATTGGGTTCGTTTTGCGTATTTTTTATATCGTGCCGTTGATTCGGTGATGAGCTTGACCCACACCCGTTTTTTTATTTCGTATCTTTTCTTCGCCCATGACAAAACTCCTTTATTGATGGGTAGCTGTCCAGATTATACGAAGGATCAACGGTAATTCTGTGATGCGGGAATGAGTGACAGAAACGCTAAAGGCCCGTCCTGAGTATGTCGAAGGGGTTCTGCCTTAGTCAAGCTTACACCATAGGATACGTAACTGGTTGGGTGGCTCACCACTTGTGGTGGGTTCATATCCGCAATTCTCGTCAGTGAGTGTATGACCGTGTACATAGGTTACACATTAGACCGGATACATGGGTAACACTTTTTGTAAGTTTTGGTCTTTGTTTTCGTGTTTTCTTATTTTTAGTTTTCTATGTTGAGGCAGTTG
>JAUXBO010000221.1 GCA_030619345.1 Candidatus Zixiibacteriota bacterium
GCACGATATTGTACTGGTAAACAAATCCATTCTCCTTCATCAACCGAAGGCATTCTACTAACAACGCTAATCCAATTCCCCGCCCCTCAAACCCGATTCGTTCCGATAGATCGAACCCATAGCAGGCTTTTTCGGTGAGTCGCATAGTTAATCTCAGGTGCGGTTCATACTCCGTTTCGACCGCAACCCAGGCTACTGACGCAAGTTCGTCGGCAAGCCACGCCAGGTAGCAGGTTGTTCTCTTTTCCATCCTTTCAGTAAATCGCCGAGATTTATATTCTCTCTCCTTTTCCGGCCAATATGATTCAAATGCACTCCTATCGCTTGGTTCAGCCACACGAAAACTGAGATTTTGTGGCAAAGGAATCTGAGGCAACTTTGCTTGAGACAGGTCCAGACAGTAAATATGGAAAAACTCTTTGTTGAAAATTGAGGCGCCAATAGCTCGAAGCGCCCGAAAAAGTAACGCCGGTTTCGTTTCTGTCTCGGTGCTTAATTCGGATAGAATCTCTGACGAGGCGACCGAACTATCGACCTCTACCTTATCTTTCTCAATCAGATCATGCATCCTGCGCAAGCTTATTGTCTCACGTTTGACCCAGAACTCGTCCGGGAGATCAACATCAAATTCGTTTTCGAAAGCAGTCAAAAACTCGACCAGAGCCAGTGAGTCAAGCCCCAGTCCACCACGTCCAAGCGGTGAGTTGGGATCAACAGTTCTCTCACCTCCACCAAAGGCCACTTCCCTGAGGATCGCAACTATTCTACTGTTTTCAAAATCACTGTTCACAGGGTCAACTATCACTTTCGCTCCTGCCGATTAGCGGTGGAGTGGCAATGAATCTCAAGTCTTCTGGGAACTTTGTAGTCGGCCAAAAGCGATCGGCTGTACTCCAGCAGTTCATCCTCCGTCACGGCGGCTGAAACTTCAACGTCGGCGACAATCGTAATACCACCCTGGTCGGAAGGAATCTCCCGCACTCTCGCGCAATCAACCATCGGGTGTGATTCCAACGCCTCAGTTATTTCCGTCGCCGAGACTTTGTTGCCGCCCACATTCATCAAATCATCGACCCGTCCCGAAAGAAATAAGAATCCATCGCTATCAAGATGTCCCCTGTCACCTGTGAAATAAGCGCCGTCCGTGAGCCGCCCACTGGTCGTTTCAGCGCCATACAGGTAACCTGGTGAGACAGCCTCTGATCGAATCACAACTTCCCCTTCCCGCCCGGCCGGTATTACCTCTCCGGCTTCATCCACAATCGATATGTCCACACCTTGGATACTTCTGCCCACCGAAGTTGGTCGGTTCAGTATTGCTGAATTCTCATGCAGAGTGGCACCGCCACTCTCCGATGACCCATAGTGCTGGCAAATAGCAGCACCGAACCTCTCGTGGAACAGCCGAATGGTATTGGGGTCAAGTGATTCCGTGCAAGACAATAGTCGGGTTACGCCGATTGAGCCTGTCTCATGTGACTGACGAGATTTCAAGAGAAGTCGGTACACAGCCGGGACGCCCAGAAAGACGCTTATGTTGCCACCAGTCAGCATCTTTAGAATCCGGCGCGGAATAAAGCCGTCAATCAGGCTCAATTGACAGCCACAAGTCAGCATCGGCAAAACTCCAAGATCGAATGCGTACGAATGACACAATGGAGAAACCGCAAGGATCACATCCCGGTACTCCAGATTAAGACTGCGTACCATATTTTCTGCCGCAGCCATCAAGTTCCGCGGCGTCAATTGAACCGCTTTCGGTACCCCGGTTGTTCCGGAAGTGAATTTCACAAGACAGGCAGTTTTCCGATGAAGAGCGCTCTTTGAATTCAACGAGACGAGAGTTATGAGTTTACATTCCCTAGATGAATTGGGGACGCTTAGTTCCTGACCTTGGTCAGGATTACCAAAATCCGATAGCAACGAAGACGTTTCCTGTTCTGCCAGAACAAAGTCCATCCCGCACTTATCGATAATACCCTGCCACTCCTGCCGACGGTATCTTGGCGATACCAGAGCAATCGAGCAGCCCGACTTAAGCAACGCCAACAGCGCGATTGGAAACGCCGCAGAATTTGACAGAGCCAGTCCGGTCATCCTGCCGAAACCAACTCCGGCGGTCATGAGTGTGTTGGCCAATTCTGAAGATTCGTCGGCCAATTGTAAAAAGCTCAACCGCTGAGAACCGTCGTCCAGACAGATGGACTCTCCTTGAGTGTCTGAAACTATCTTTGCGAGATTCAGGATTTTTTGCCAGTCGTTCGCCATTGTCATAATTCTCTTTAATTCACGAAAACTAATCAAGTTGAATTATTGTCGACCCAACTTATCCGTAAATAAATCGTAATCTACGATCACTCCGTATCATTCCAGAATAGAGGATCATTACCAGATAGAATAATTATGAGTACAGAATAGCCGACGACCGGGGTCGAACCGATGACCTGCTGATTACAAATCAGCTGCTCTACCAACTGAGCTACGTCGGCTTACGAAGTTTATTAAGTTATGCGCTTCGCCGTCTCAAATCAAGAGAAAATCATGTGGTGCTGGTGTCAAAACCCTCTAACGAGGGATTTTGACCTACAAAGATTAGTCCTTCAACCGGATGGCGTGAAACAGGTGAATTTGCGGCTGGAAACCATCGGGCTGAAGCTCTCCGGCGGCTGAAATTACCTCCGTCACATGCAGCAGCGGGTGGAACCGCTCAATGATATCTTTCTTGGGATCAGTGTATACTCGCAAATGGGCCGGATCATCATAATTTGGCACCGAAGCAACCAAGCGCACTCCGGCTGGAATATTCCGAATTACTTCCAAATCTTCAACATGCTCCAATACTTCGACAGCCAAACAACAGGTATAATCCTGAGGCTTATAAAATTCGGCGTCGTAGACATTGCCTACACAGAAATTCCCGGTGGGGACTCTCTTCTGCGATTGACGAACCGCTTCCTCGCTAAAATCAAAGCCGCGATATTCGACCCCTTTTTCGATCAGCATTTTGGCCAAGTCGCCGATTCCGCAGCCGAGTTCAAGCACGCGTGGTGCATCATATTTCATTATCATTTTAGCCAGCTGCTCGTAAATGGGATAGTACCTTTCCGTATCGTAGCCCCGGCCGTAAATTTGGTTGTAGTAGCCGGCCTGTTTTTCTTCGCCTGTGGCTGTTGTCATATTCGTATCCTATGTAATCGCATTCGGTTTTTGATTCACATTCCAGATACAAATATTATCGGTCGGTCGCATGGGAGACTTAACACAATTGCTGGGTATGACCGTGTACATAGGTTACACATTAGACCGGATACATGGGTAACACTTTTTGTAAGTTTTGGTCTTTGTTTTCGTGTTTTCTTATTTTTAGTTTTCTATGTTGAGGCAGTTGTTTCAGTCGATATGCTCTGGTATCAAGCTGAGCTAGTCTGATGTGAGCGAAGTAGATATCCCAAAGATGATTGTCGATTTGTCGACAGCCCACCAGTTCTCCTGACAGGGTTTCGCTCAGATATATTTGACGGCACTTCCACCTGAGGTCTCCTTGTGAGTGGACCCTGCGAATCACCATGTCGTCAGGATAGGTCATCTCGGGCAGGATCAATGGATACTGGCGTGTTGATGGAGAATATAACTCGACCGGGATCCGCAGGTCAATACCTTCATGCGGTCGTTCTTGATTGTATTCGTCACAGAAGTGATCAAAGGCTTTTTGCTGAGCTCGCCAGGTACGTTTGGGCGGACTGGCTGTTTCCCGCTTCAGTGTCCGGTGCATCCGCTCATGACGACCGTTCTGAGCCGGTTTACCCGGCTCAATTCGTTCGGGAATAATTCCAAGCCTAAGCCACCAGATTGAGAGCCTTGATAAACCACCCACCGTGGTAGTCGCAAATGGTGGTCCATTGTCGGTACGAATCGCGACCGGAAGACCATACTCCCGGAAGGCGGCCTCAAAGACTGGTCTGACGGCACAGTAGCCGGTCGGTCTGACAGCCTGACAACGAAGCAGATAACGACTGTAATTATCAGTTATTGTCAAAGGATCACAACGGGTTCCATCACCGGTATTAAACCAGCCTTTGAAATCAGCACTCCAGACAGCGTTGGGATAGTCACAGCCAACAAACGGCTGATCATATACTCTCGTCTTACGGCTTCTTCGACGAGGTACCGTCAGACCATGACGTTTCAACAACTCACCAATTGTACTCGCTGCCGGCCAACGGACTGAACTGTCGTGACGACTAAGCCAGGCGCGAAGCTTCCTTGGCCCCCAACTCGAATGACTCAAACGAGCTTCCAATACGGCCCGCTCAACACTGTCTGATACGGCATTGGGATGATGATGGCGGACTCGGGAGCGATCCTTGAGACCATCAATTCCTTCCTCTATATACCGACTGATTATCTTATAACCGGTTTTACGGCTGATACCATACTCCCGACACAAAGCGGCCATAGGCCACTCATGTTCCAAATAATGATATACAAACTTCATCCGTTGATCCATTGTACAGGTCTCTTTCCACGGCACTAAACACCTCCTCGGCTTGTACCGTAATCTAACCTGTTACCTATGTTCCCGGATCAATGTGTTACCTATCTGCCCGGTCTATACC
>JAUXBO010000071.1 GCA_030619345.1 Candidatus Zixiibacteriota bacterium
GGAATTCAAAGTCCCCAAACGCATCTCCCATACCGATACTGTATCCGGCATATCCGCCAACGACCATCTTACCTTTCAGGTCGAAGTCATTCTGTGCGGAAGTGGACGCTGCCACAAACAAGCACAAAGCCATGATTGCGAATACGATTTTTTTCAATTGTCGTGTAGTGTTTTTTCACCTGTTATTAAATCTGTAGTTGAATTAATTGTAAACTAAAAAATCCACTTATTTGAGGTATAAATTTACCCACATAACGATTTCAACAACTCAATTTGATGGCGTAAGATTTCTGATAATTCTTCCAGAATCGATGACAAGTATCAAAAGGTTTCAGTTCCAGGAAAATGCCAAGGCTGTCCGCTAATGTGTATGAGGACAGACTTGAGTTGCCAAAGATGGCAACTATAAGTATATTCCTTTTATATGGAAACAATTACTCAGGACAGTCACCCTATGTACGAATGTACTAATATATTGTGTGCCGTAGAAAGATTCGGTCATGGGTTTTCTTGACAAGCTGTTCAATCGTCCTCCGAAATCTGCTGTAAATCTTGGACGTAATGAACCCTGCTGGTGTGGTAGTGGCAAAAAATATAAAAAGTGTCACTACACATCGGACCAGAAATATTTCAATGCAAAGATAATGAATGCTGCATGCAAGACCCCCGGGTGAAAGAGATAAACGAGGTGAGTTTCACCTCCATTACGATTATTCTCAATAAAATCAAAGGTATTTTGATTCAAATCGGATTTTTAGGACCATTTGAAGACCATCAGCATCTCTTATTGGTCCCTTTTGAGAGAGGTTGCACGATTTGAAGAAGTCGGAAGGACGTCCAACCGATACCAGGACAGATTCTGATCTGTGGGTGGAGATCCTTGCCGGTGATAACGATGCCTGGCGAGTTCTCGTTACGCGGTATGCCAGCTTGGTTTATAGTGTTTGTACTCATATCGGATTGTCCCAGGCTGACTCAGCCGATTGTTTTCAACAGACCTGGCTTCTGTTGTTTCGGAACCGCAAACGGATCAAAGATGCTTCCCGAATTTCTTCGTGGTTAATTACGACCGCAAAACGTGAAGCCTTGCGGCAACTTCGTAAGGCAGAGCGAAACCCAAACTGGGGAGAGTATGCCGGATTGGTCGATCCCGACCCGTTGCCTGATGCCCGGCTCATGCAGTTGGAACGACAAAAACACCTGGAAATTTCACTATCACAATTAGACCCGGCCTGTCGGCGGTTGTTGGAGGCATTTTTTTTCTGTGATGACAAGAAGTCGTACCAGGAAATTGCTCGCGCACTTGGATATTCTCAAAACACTCTTGGTCCAAAGCGACGCAGGTGTCTTGAGAAGTTCAAAAAAATCCTCATCCATGACAAACACTGGGATGAACGAAAATGAGCTTTAACATACTCTACTAAACAAACGAGAAGGAGTAAGGAATAATTAAGCACTTGACGCGAGAAGAGATGATTGCTCTGGCTAAAAAAGGGCAGAATGTCAGACATGAGCACCTCAGTAATTGCGAGGATTGTCGCCGAGCCTTTGAACTGTTGGCTGCTTTTGATGTCGTAGGTGAACTCCCCTTGCCCGAACCACCGCTGAGTTGGATCAAGAAGGCTGCGGATATTTCCAGGAGAGGTAGACAGATTCCGATCAAAAATAGACTGCAGGCGAAATTGATCTATGACTCGTGGGTGTTGCCCCGTTCCGTTGGTGTCAGGGGCGCAGGCATAACAGACCACAGACGCATCGAGTTTGATGCAGAAGGCATTCATCTTAGTTTACGTGCCGAGCGCAACAATGGCGGCTGGGCTTTAATTGCTCAGGTAGAGGGTGCCGAGGGAGAAGTGGCTGAACTCAAATGCGGCCGTCAGACCCACTGTCCGGACGATGAAGGGCTGTTCCAGTGGGTTTCTAAGCGCCCACCTCGGAAAATAACTCTACGCATCAACGACAAACTGATCGAATTGCCGGAATTGAAGTGGACAAAACAGAGTCTCAAAAAGAAGCAAAACGATTCCTGAGTCAGGGAGTTCGGGGGGGGCTGTCCGAGGAAGAACTCGCTCTGGCATGTGATCAGCAGGTTCAGATAGCTGCGAGACAATCTTTCAAAGCAGGCCTATCGATCGCCGAGAAACTGGCCGATCGTACGCAGGGATGTGATGGACCGCTCCGACTGACGGCTATTCGCTGTCTGGCGAGAATGAATCATTTCAGCGGGGTTCACAAAAAGGCTCTTGAATTCTATCTACAGGCTCGGAAGTTGGCCCGATCATTGCCGCTTATTCGTGGACGTATTGATCGCACGCTAATCGATGTTTACATGTATCTTAATAATTTTGGCGCCTCCAGATTGGCGGCTCGACGAGCTTTGGCCACATTTACCAAACTAAAGGCTGACAGTGACCTGGCCCAAACCAGAGCTAACTACGGTAATCTTCTGCACCGCCAGGACCGGCATCAAGAGGCCGAAAAACAATACCGAGAGGCAGCCAGTTATTTCGAGACTACCGACAATAAAGTAGCTCTGGCCCGATGCTATTACAACCGAGCCAATACTCTTGTCCAGATGTTTGATATGGAAGAGGCCGAAGCGCTCTATGTCAGAGCCGGTCAAATGTATGAGGCTGAAGGCTTCACTTTAGATGCATGCGATGTTCGGTATGGCCTTGCCTGGCTCTGGATGCTCAATGGGGCATACCACAAAGCCCTGGTGGAACTTGAACAATGTCGTAATCAGTACCATGAGGCTGGTGATCTGCGAGGAGTGGCGCTCTGTCTTCTCGACCGGTCCGAAGTTTATCTCGGGTTGGCTCTCTACCGGGATGCCTACGACTCAGCCCGCATAGCGGAAAAGAAATTCTCCCGTCTGAACCTTCGGTATGAACATGCCAAAGCGTCTCTTTTCAGGGGACAGGCTGCCCTGGCCCTGGGCAAAAGATGCGAAGCGGTGCGTGCGATGAATCAGGCCAAAGCCGAATTTGCATTGGAACGGAATATCGGGTTCTCTGGTGTTGTCGGTTTGCTAACTGCTGATCTGAGTACATCTCTTTCGGATAGGAACAGAGAACTCCGTGGCGCTCGAAGGAATTTCGCGCGATCTCGTCTTGCATATTGGGAAGCTGTTTGTGATTACAAAGAACTGAGGGCAGGCCGATTAATTAAGACAAATCTGAAACGACTTTCACAAAATCCGGCCGTCAGTCAGGTGCCGCATCTATATGCACTGTGGCAGACGCTTAACGGTGATTACGAATTCAGCCGTGGTAATAAGAGCGGTGCCCGCAAATCATGGCGGCAGGCCGCCGATAGACTCGATGAAGTTTGTGCCCAGTTGCCTCCCTTGGAACTGCGTACAGCGTATAGCTGCAAACACGTATCCCCGCACACTCGGCTGATTGCCGACGCCATAGATCATAGTCCACAAATGGCGGCAGTATGGTCTGAGCGGATGAAAACCGCTGGTGTATGGGCACCTATCACCTGGGACCACGAGGACTCCGGACAACGGGACAGAGTGAGCGCCAGCCTTGGTGAACTGGCCAGCCGCGTCGCAGCTCTGGCTCACCAGATTTCCCCACAGCCTGACACAACGGGAAATAGGGGAAAAAGTGCCGTCAGAACTATGAGAGGTCTGCAGACCAAAATACGGGAAGAGTTGCTGGTGGTTGAAACCGGCCGGGCCAGAGGTCTTCAGCCATCAGGAAAATTGGCGGCATCTTTCAGAACAATCTCCAGGGAAATGCCAATTGTTCAGTTTCATCTCCAGGATCATGATATCATTGCGTTTGTTCATCAGCGTGAACAGACGAGGGTGATGCGATTTACCGGCGGTCGAGAACGCCTGAGTATTTCTTCCCAGCGATGGCGTTTTCTTCTGGAGAGTGAACTAATGGCTGCTCCCCGCTATAGACAGGATGCTACCACTGCCGAACAGGTGTTGTGGGACGATCTTGGACAATGGCTGTGGACACCGCTTAGAGTTGACCCAAAAGCGGAAAAAGTTCTGATTATCCCCGAAGGTGAGTTAGCCAATCTCCCTTGGTCCGCGCTCCGTTGTGAAGGAACGGCACTTATAGAGCGACATGCATTTATTCACACACCCAGCTTACGACACTTTCTGGAAGCCAGGCGGAAGGTATCATTATCCAGGCAAGTAGAAATATTCCGTGGCAGTTCCGATGGCCTGCCTTCGATGGCAAAAGAGACAGCGCATCTTGAAAAACAGGCTGGAAAAAATGTGAGTATCCACGATCCGTGTCTTCGCGATGATTGGCCACTTGCCAGCGATGCGGATATCTGGCACTACTCGGGACATGCTGTGATGAAGGAAGATAACCCGTTCTATTCTTACCTGTCGCTGGAGAATGGCCCGTTGTTTGCTGCTGATTTCAGGATTCGCGATTGTAATGTAAATCTCGTTACCCTTGCTGCCTGTCGGGCAGGGGAACAAGTAGCCTTGCCGGGAGAAGAAGCAACCGGTCTGGTGCGCTCACTTCTGGAGATGGGCGCTCGCAATGTGATCGCCGGATATTGGCCGGTTGCCAATGAGAGTACATCGCTCTGGATGCAAACATTCTATGATGGATATTTCAGGAAATGTTGTATATTGCAGGCATCCCGTCAGGCAGCTCTTGCTGTTAGAAAGCAGTATGGATCAGCCTATCACTGGGCGGCATTTGGTGTCTCTGGCGCTGGAGATATTAGGAGGTAAGCCTGAGAGAGTTTCGTCACAAGCTAAACAGTTTGCTGCTGGTCAGTCTTTTAGTATTGACAGTGAATACGGCCGAGGCAGGTTCTGGATACGGCCAGTATGTCAGCGGTGAATTGGTTTGTAAGATGGAGCCGGGCTTCTCGATTGATTCCATTTACAGTCTTTTTGGAACTGCGGTTCAGGGTCATCTAAACCAGATAGGCTGTCATCTCTTGCGGACTCCGTCCGGCCAGAATCCTGATAGCCTGGCGACAATCATCAACAATCTGGACATTGTATCTTACTGCCGCCCCAACTACTATTTTTCTACTCCCGAGGGATTGCAGCGAAGTTCTCCTTTTGCCGATCAGCAAGGCGTGGGCGATTTTTCGCTTCAGTCAGCGGCCATCGATGTGCAATTGGCCGATGCTCACACTCTTTCCACCGGAGCGGGTGTAAAAATCGGTGTGATTGATGGCGGCATTAATCCGGGGCACCCCGAGTTTGCATCATACGCAGGCCGGATTATTTCTCGATGGGATTATATTGATTCAGATTCTCTGCCCAATGATGAACCGGGCGGTATTGGCTCCGGACATGGCACCCTTGTCGCTGGTATTTTGCGGCTGGTGGCACCGGATGCAGACATCTACGTCTATCGCGTGTTGGACACTGCCGGACGGGGAGATGGCTTCAGCGTTGCGGCCGCAATTCTGATGGCAATTGACGACGATTGTCAGGTTATCAATCTGAGTCTGGGGATGGTGGGCGTCCATGATGCTGTTGACGAAGCCTTGAGACTTTCACGCCGATATGGCATTCTGGTGGTTGCAGCGGCAGGTAATGATTCCAGCAGTAGTGGAGCGATTTTTCCTTACCCGGCTTCTCGGGATTTCTGTGTCTCGGTGCTCGCACTGGACTCAGTACAACAAAAAGCAGACTTCTCAAACTATGGAGTTAAGTCCGATATTTGCGCCCCGGGAACCAGTATTTATGGACCGTTTCTTGACAGTAGCTATGTTTGGTGGAGTGGGACAAGTTTTGCTGCTCCCTTTGTATCGGGATTGGCAGCTCTGCTGTATTCAGTTCAGCCAAAGCTCACTCGAGAACAAGCTGACGATATCATCAGTCAAACTGCGATTAATATCGACGCGTATAATCCTGAATATATTGGCCTTCTCGGCTCCGGGCTGATTAATCCGGTTTCTGCTATTGTGATGGCCAGAACAGTGAGTTCGGGTGATGTAAACAGCGACGGTGCGACCGATATTGCAGATCTGACAGAACTTTCAGCATATTTCTTTGGCGGCGGCGTGCCGGTTAGCGTTTGGGCCGATGCCAACCGCGATGGTTCCATAGATATCTCGGATGTGACCGTGCTTGTAGAACGCCTTCTTGAGAACGGCGTATTCAACGAAACTGATCGCTGATTCACCAAAAGTTATAAAGCGATATTCGACCGGGAACGGATGTGGCTGATGCGCTGTCCGTTCCTATTTCCTCAAATTCTCATACTCTATCCACTCCATTTACAAATTCACACTCATCATAATTAGCCTTAAAGATAAATAAGTCCTTTTTTTGAGGTATGATGAACGAAAACAGGACAGTACACACTCTGTTGTTTAAACCCGGAATAGGTTTTCGGGTTTGGAGATAACTTAGAAGCTCAAATAAAGATTATGCCGGTACTTCAGCTATCGGTCTTAAATAAGTAAGCTGCGCTGAAACCGTCGCAGTTTACCCTCTCTGTAACCTCCGAGATGCGGGTTGGTTCACCAGCCCGCATCGCCTTTTCAAAGGTGCTATAGGGTGCAGACGCATTCACTAATAGATTTGTGGTCTTGGGATGTCTGAAACTCGAAACTCACGTCAAAAGGAGGTAACCCGGAAGAGAAGCAGAAATATCCATTTTTTGAATAGTTCAAAGAACATTGGAGTTACCAGTCAGGAATGTGGCTTTATCCAATTCCGGCCTCTTACGTGAGACAGTTGACCGATTCATATTGTGGGATAGTCGAACGCTCTCCTTACTAAGGCCAGCCTGACTGCACCAAACCAAAATGAAGAATGAGATGAAAAAAAGTTTGATGGCATTTATTGGGCTTCTGGCAATCATGCTGTTCACTTGGGGCTGTTCCTCAGATATGTCCACCTCACCCGACACATCAGGGGCCGATCTTACGTCCGCAATGAATTCATCCGGCGCTGAAAGAGTCAGTGTACTGGTTGGTTTTGTTAAAGGAAATCGTCCTGATGCGGCTCTCAAAGCTGCCGGAGGATCGATTCTAAAGGAATACCGGTATGTTCCGGCAGTTTATGTGTCAATTCCCGTGGCTGCTGCGAAAACCATTCCGGAAAGGGAAAACCAGGACGTCTCTTCGAGGATACTGGCGTGCTTGACTTTTACATTAAGAGCCTTCAATTCTATTCTTACTTCAGGAACTCTTTCAATCAGCGCCTGAGGCGTATATATCCAAATTGGAGCTTCCCTGTATTGACCACCAAAAGTACGGATACTCTCGGCAAGATTAATTGATGAATGAAGCTCCGTTTCATCACCGGCATAGCTGGCAAAGATCACTGTAGTCAATCTATGTATCTCCGAGGAATTATCAGGCATTGATATAATAAAAACCTCCAGTGATGTTAAGAATGATGATGGGTGTGAGCATAAGGTTAATAGTATAGCCCGCGTAAAGCGTGCTGTCAACTTTGTCTGTAGTGAAGGGGGCTTATCCTGACTTGTATATGGATACGAGTTTCATGCGGTTGTTCGTTGAACGCCACCACCACCAATATCAAAATCCGAACCAAGTAAGAGCTTGTATAGCGGACTATTTTGTCCTATCTTTAGTATCATTTCACATCGAGATAAAAGAAGAATGAGCCGACCTCTATTTTCAGCACTATTAACGTTCCTCGCATTGTCATGTTGTACGAGTGTATTCGGCACCGACAATTTCAATAATCTCTTTGACCGATTAGACGCCCTGCGTTCGCGCCGTGCGTATGATTCCGCTATTACCGTAGCACATGAGGGCCTGACCGCTGTGCGGGTGCTTCCGACAGCCGATGATTCACTGGTGGCGCTCTTTTGTCACAAACTGGGAGGAGTTTTCTACCTTCAGGGGAATCTTGATAGTGCTCGGTATTACTGGGAGGAATCCCTGAACTTGCGGGAGCGGACTCTCGGTCCGGACGCCCCGGAGGTTGCGTCATCGCTGCACAACCTCGCTAATATCTGTGATCTGATAGGAGAGGGCGACCGCGCAGAAGCCTACTACCGGCGAGCGCTGATGATTCGAAAGGACGTCCTTGGTGCGCAACATCCCCAAGTGGGCCGAACCCTCAACAATCTGGCTATTCTCCTTATGAGCCGATCAAGATTGGCTGAAGCGGAGGAGGCTTTCGAACAGGCGCTGGCGGTGATGGAAAACGATCCAAAAAATAACCAGGCAACCGCCCAGCAGATACGGAGTAATCTGGCAATCGTTCTGATGAGACTTGGCAAGTATGGCAAGGCCAAGATAATCTGTGGGCAGGCCCTGGAAAAACTTCAGTCCATCCACGATCCGCAGGACCCGGTGCTGGTGCCGTCTATGAATCTCCTGGCCTTGCTGCACATCAACGATGCGGAGTACGTGTTGGCTGAGGAACTGCTGAATAAGTCGTTGGCAATTACAGAGAAAACAGACGGCCAAGAACATCCCAACTATGCTTACGCCTTGAGGATTTTGGCCCTTTCGTATCAACGTGAAGCGCGTTTTTCAGAGGCGGAGCAGCTTTACCTGCGATACGTGGAGATTATCGAGGGAAGTACCAGGGCAGACACTCCAAACCTGACAATTGCATTGATTGAATTGGCGGAAATTTATCAGCTGTGTGGCGACACTGCGAATCTGAAATCGGTCTTTGAACGGTCGCGTAGTCTTCTGGACGATTTCGAAGGTGTCACATACACCGGGATGGCTTACCAGTCGGAGTTGTTTGCATGGAGCTTTCGAAAACACGCACCGACGGTCAGTCTCGACGTGGCTCGCCGGGCCTTTGACATGCGATGGGAGAACATCAGGAGCAACTCTTCGGTACTATCGGAGCCTAATATTCTTCGGTACGCTCGGTTCATGCGCCATTCAGCTTCTCTTTGCCTGTCACTTTTTTTTGATAATACGGCTACCGGTGTCCCGACAGATGCTGCTATGGCTGATATTATCGTTGCTTCCAAAGGGCAGGTGTCCGATGCCGTCTTCCAACGACATCAGTCACTGGTCGAAGAATCCGATTCCGTCGTAATCGTCCTGGCAGATTCACTCAACCACATACGGCAGAAACTGTCGGAGATTTATGGGCACGAATTGGTTGCAGGTGGAGCCGACAGCGCAAGAACATTGCTCAACGGGCTTAACTTCAGAAAATTGGAGATCGAAACCCGACTGGCCCGCCAGAGTCCCAGCTTCAACAAAAAACAGAGTGAACAAGAAATCAGTTGTGAGCGTCTCACC
>JAUXBO010000048.1 GCA_030619345.1 Candidatus Zixiibacteriota bacterium
ACGTAATCCGAGAGCGTTACATCAACTTCATGTCCCACTGCCGAGATAACCGGAATTCTGGAATTGGCAATCGCCCGAACTGTGATCTCGGTATTAAACGGCCAGAGATCTTCAAGCGACCCTCCGCCCCGGCCGGTGATGATAACATCGATGTCATCGCGGCTGTTGAAATACTCTATCCCCTCCCTGATACTGTTCTCGGCGCCGTCCCCTTGAACTGCAGCCGGATAGATAATAATTTCTATCGCTCGGTTGCGGCGTCTGGCGATCTGGATCATATCTCTTATGGCCGCGCCGGTTGGCGAAGTAACAATCCCAATCTTCTGTGCCATAACCGGAATTGGCTGTTTGTTTTCCTTTTCGAATAATCCCTCTTTGGCCAGGTTTTCGTAAAGCTGGCGGAAAGCTAATTCCAACTCCCCAACCCCTACCGGAACTAATCGGCGGCAGGTCAACTGGTAGTTACCGCCCTTCTCGTAAACGTTGATGTCGCCAAAGGCGAGGACTTTTTGGCCCGGCTCCGGTTCAAATTTGAGGCGCGAGCCGACCGACTTCCAGATCACTGCTTTCAGAACGGCTTTTTCGTCTTTGAGACTGAAATACCGATGGCCCGAAGAATGATGCGTGTAGTTTGAAATCTCACCCTGCACCCAAATTTCGGCAAATGATTCTTCGAGTTTCCCTTTTATGAGCCGCGTTATCGCCGCTACCGTATATGCTTGTGGTTGTGTTTGCATCGATTCCTTGTTCGTCAAGTTCATCCTTGCAGATTATACACTATTGACTCTCATTTATTCAACTTCTCCAAGATGCCCGCCGCCAGCTTATCGGTAATCCCCTTGCCCTCAGCCAACTGCTCAACCGATGCCTTCTTTATCTGCGCCACCGACCGGAACTCCCTCAAGAGCGCCACCCGTTTAGCCGGACCAATGCCGGGGATATCATCCAGCTGCGATTTAACCGTTCTTTTAGAACGAACTTTACGGTTATACTCAATTGCGAACCGATGCGACTCATCGCGAGCTCGTTTGAGTAACATCAGACCAGGCGATGATTTTGCAATAATGGTTGGATCGCTGCGCTGCGGCAGATAGACTTCTTCCAGCCTTTTGGCCAATCCGATAATCGGTTGATCTTTGAACCCGAGATAATCCAATTCGGCTTTAGCCGAAGACAACTGCCCTTTGCCGCCATCGACTACCACCAGATCAGGTTGACTAATGCCATTTTTAGGATCGAACTTTTTCTCCATCAAAGATTCTCGTACTTTGAAAAAATATCTCCCGATTACTTCCCGCATCATTTTGAAATCATCCTGCCCTGTCACACCGCGAATTTTGAATCTACGATAACCCGACTTTTTGGGCTTACCGTTCTCAAATAAAACACAGGAACCAACCGCATCGGTCTCGCCCGTATTGGAAATATCAAAACAGACCAGCCGCCGGGGCGATTTCTGTAGTCCGAGATCATCCTTGAGCGCGGTTACCATCTTGCTGGTCCGTTCGGTCGCATGCTTTTTCTGAATAAGTATCTCGTCGAGAATCAGCCTTGCGTTGCGCGCCGCCAGATCGACCAGTCTTACTTTTTGACCCTTCTGCGGTGTGAAGACTTTGACCCGAGCGCCACGCAGTTTTTTAAACCAGGCGGAAACCAGTTTGAGATTCGGTATTTCCAGCGGAAGGTGAACTTCCTCCGGAAGATTAGGCTGATTGTTATAGTATTGGGATAAAAACGTTTCGACCAGTACGTCAGCGGGTTCATCAATATCTACCAACAACTGAAATTCCTGCCGTCCGATCAAAGCACCTTCACGTATCTGCATTACAACCGCCACCGCGTCTTTCTCTTCCCGGGCAACAGAGATTATGTCTCGGTCTACAATCTCACCAACATCGACCTTTTGCCTGGTCATCACCGACTGAATCGCTTCAATCTGATCACGGAGCGTGGCTGCCTCCTCATAATTCGTACCTGCTGAAGCCGTCGCCATTTTGGTCGTCAACTGCTCAACCAGTTCTTTGGACTTGCCCGACAGTACCATCATGACACTGTCCACAAGCTCCCTATATTCTTCTTCCGTCTGCAAATTAGCGCAGGCACCGCCGCAGCGGTCGATCCGATAGTCCAGACAGACTTCATACTTCTTTCCTTTGGGGTGCGGAATCACATAATTGCAAGTACGAATCTTGAACAACTGGGTCAAGAATGCGACGGTTCGACGCATGTACTTTGAACTGGTATACGGCCCAAAATAAGCTGCACCATCTTTTTCAATCCGTCGTACCACCAACACCCTGGGGAAAGGCTCGTTGGTTGTAATTTTGATATATGGAAAGTGCTTGTCATCTTTGAGCATGACATTGTATCGCGGCTTGTGCTCCCGGATAAGATTGGCTTCAAGGATCAGCGCTTCAACCTCGGAATCCGTGACCATCAAATCAAGATCGGTTACCTTCGAAATCATCCGATACATTTTTCGGTTGAGCTGAGCCTGAGAGCCAAAATATGAACGCACCCGGTTCTTAAGCTTCTTGGCCTTGCCGATATAGATTATCTTCCCGCGATTGTCACGGAACAGATAAACACCCGAAGAATCAGGGAGATTCTTGAGCTTTAGTAGAAATCGTTCAGAACGGGAGGTCATTGATCCGCGTCTTCGTTCGTCTTCTTACTGACCTGACCGAATATCCTACGGGCACCCACATATCTCTGCGACCAATATTTTTCGGTCATAGCCGTGATGATAACACCACGAGAGGTCGAAGCATGAATGAACCTCCCGTCACCAACATAGACACCAACATGTGAGACCCGATTTCTCTCGGTCTTGTAAAACACTAAATCACCATACCGCAGTTGTCGATAGGGAACTTCGCTCCCGGTCTTGAACTGGTCTCTGACCGTGCGCGGAAGTTCGGTGGCATCGTACTTGCGAAAGACATCACTGACAAAAAACGAGCAGTCGACACCGTCGATATATTTGGAACGACCCGTATAGGGACGCCCGAGGTAGCTTTGCAGGATGTACCCAAAACGGATATTGTCGTTGGTCGACATACCCTCGTTCTGTACGGCTCGTTGCGCGGCCTCAACTCCCCCGACGCGGTAACGAGGATAGGGAGTACATCCAATCAGCAATATCGTGGCTGTCAATAATAGAATTAGTTTCATTTTGAGTCCGTCGAACCTATAATAGATCAACCTAATCGCGGATACACCAAGTTAAACCTTCTTAGGTAGTATACACGAGTAAGGATTATCAAGACAACAATAAACAGGAAGTAGACAGGATAGAACGATCCGGCCAGCAAAGTGGTGAGCAAAATCGGAAGTTTGGCGGCCAGCAGGGTCAGTTTTGGCCAGGGTATAACAGCCGATGCACCCACAACTATGACCGATATCAGGGACAAATAGACGAGCAGGGCATGTTGTGACTCAACAGCCACCCATACCGACAGGGCCAACAGCAGCAAACCAAAGAGTTTGGCTTTGCGCTCTCCGAGAATAACACCGAGCGTGCGTTTGCCGGACTCGCGGTCGCCCTCAATATCGGGGATAGTCGTCAAGATATGTATCGCACTTACAGCCAAAAAGAAATAGAGAGGATTGTCCCAGCCAAGCAGTCCGGCGTTGTGCATATTGATGTCCGGCATAACCGTCAAAGGCACCAGCCACCCGAAGCAGTAAGCATTTACAAACATTCCTGACAGAGGTCGATTCATCAAGCTAACCGGTGGAACTGAGTAGAGAATCCCGAACAACATCAGTTGCGCAAAAACCACCAAAATCCATGCCGAATAAAACGGCGCAATCGCCATAGGGACTATCGTGCAAACAAAAAACGCCGCCCACATTTGGTTCGGACCGATGATTCCCTGTTGAATGAACCCGAGCTTGTCGTTAAGCTGATCGGATCGGAAATCAGAAATCTGATTGAGATAGTACGCCCCTGACACAAGAAGGCTGAGAAGAACCAGCATGAGAAGGTTCATCATGCCAAATGAGTCGCCGGATAGTTGCTGATGGTAGTGGAAGCAGACGAGATAGATCGACCATACCGGCAGATGCAGCAGAGGTCGGGCGGCAAATAAGAAGTCGAGCAGTCTCATTCCACGAATATTTTTAGATAGAAAAAGAGGAATGGAGCCCCAAACAAAAGCGAGTCAAACCGGTCCAGCACCCCTCCATGGCCGGGGATTATGGCTGAGGAATCCTTTATCCCAATCGATCTCTTCCACATCGACTCCACCAGGTCACCAAATTGCCCGAAGATTGAAACACCGACTGCGGCTCCAAGAATTACGAGCAATCCAATCTCGGTCAGCAGCCAATAATAGGCCAAAACCGCGATCAAAAGACAAAGTAGAATATGCCCGAGGAATCCTTCGACCGTCTTGTTGGGCGAAACCGAAGGGGCCAATTTGTGTTTGCCAAGCCACTTTCCAAAGCCCATAGCAGCCGTGTCACCCGTCCAGATCAGGGCGAATAGAAACAACAGCAAGTCTCCACCGGCAACTGATCCAAATTCAGTGCCAACTTTGTAAACGAAAGGATATAGCAGACCAACATAGCAGACGGCCCAAAACAGAGATGCATGCCTTAAATATAATTCTGGTGGCGGCCTCTTTCCTATCGAGGCCAGCATAGCGCTCAGCATAAAAAAACAGATCACAACTCCCACTGTGAGCAAGTTGAGGTCATAATACTGGTTGATAGTGTCGATTCCCCCGGTGCCTATTATCAGCAATAAAAGGATCGTACCCATCCCCATCAGAAACCATCCGGATCGCGGCTTGAACCCGCTCTGACTTAAAATTTCCCACGCTCCAACAAGTGCCAGACCAATGGTCAGCCCCCGCAGCCAGACTCCACCCTGATAAGCAATCCACAGAATCGCCGGAATCGCAACAACAGCAACTGCGATCCTGGCCATAAGATTCCGACTTATCATGCTTCTTTCTTGGAGAGCTTTCCGAATCTTCGCTCCCGACTTAGATACTGTTTTATCGCCTCAAACAACTCCCGCCGGCCGAAGTCGGGCCAGAGCGTATCGACTACATAGAGCTCAGTATAACTGGTTTGCCATAGCAAAAAATTGGACAGTCGCATCTCTCCCGAGGTGCGGATCAGAAGATCCGGATCGGGAAGATCAGCCGTATAAAGAAATTCGGAAAACTGTTCTTCATCAATCTCGTTTGGATTTAGGTAACCGGCCTTGGCTGAATTGGCAATTGCCCGCACGGCATCGAGTATCTCCACACGGCCGCTGTAGTTCAGAGCCAGAATCAACTGCAGCCCGCGATTATTTCTTGTCTGCTTGACAGCCCGATTGAGGATGCGACGTCTCGTTGGTGACAGCTTGGAGATTCGTCCGACTGTAATCAATTTGACATCGTTGGCCATCAGTTCATCAAGTTCCCGCCGTGTGGTCCGAGAAAGCAGCGACATCAACGCCGCCACCTCAGACTTTGGTCGCTTCCAGTTTTCTACCGAAAAAGTATACAAAGTCAGGTACTTGACGCCAATCTCAGTTGCCGCTTTGACAACTTCCTTGACCGCCTCAACTCCGGCCTCATGCCCAAACGTTCTCGGCTTATCCCGCTGGGCTGCCCAGCGCCCGTTGCCATCCATAATGATGGCAATATGCTCCGGTACGGCGCCGTCACCGGCAAGGATTTCCTGCTTAATTTTATCTGCAGATGATATCATCGATTTTCAAAGTAAGTTACCGTCTGTGAGAGGGCAAGTTGAATTGGGCCAATATACCAATCTCACCGCCCCGTTACCGGAATATCATGATGTCACTAATGCCGGTTTCGATGCGAAAATCCTCATTGGACAACAGACCGCGGTCTGAGGCAACAACCCAAATAGAATCGGGAAATAAGTACCCCTCCTGAAGATGGAAACGGTAAGAGCGGGAATAACGACGGTAGTTTTCCTTCTCAGGATAATGAAGGTACAACCATTTGTAATAATAAAGAGCACGATCAATAATAGCCAGACCGACCGGCTCATCTCGCAGGACAGTATCGGTATCAAATCCGATGGCCAGATCGGCTCCGCCGGTGTCATTGGGATAGAACGAAAACTCATAATCGGTCTCAAATACTTTTGGATACGCAATGTCGATCTCGATATCCCGAGTCGAAAGAATCGTATCTCTTTTCAGAGAATCGAGTTGACCGAAGCTGAAGAACAATTCGGCAAATGATGAGTCAATATCGGTTACCTGGCCACGCCCGCCGATACGCTTGTAGTATGACCGAATCTTAACGGCAAAATTCAATCCATGTACTAACGGGTCTCTACTATCAGCTACAGCCTCGGCCCGCTTACAATAGAATTCCAAGACATCATCATCAGATTGTCCGACCTCTGCGTATCCAATTACCAGACAAGCAACTAAGATGTATTGAAGACCAACTTTATATCTTTTTATTGACATAATTACTACAATATATGTATAAATAAGTAGAAAGCCAATGTGGCAAAGATCAATTTCGGGTAATCGGACCAGCGCCTTTCTGGAGACGCCGCCCAGCCCGCACCTGCGAAATTATTGACTATTTGTATCTTATAATATTAGTACGGAGGTGAACTATGTTGACCCGGGAGCTCTTGGAGAAAAAAAAACTCAAACTTATCACCGCCTCTGCCGAGACCGGTATCAAGAAGGCGATGGGAATCCTGTTGGAAAACAAAATAAGCTGCTTGCCGGTAGTCAGCGCCAATGATGAACTGATCGGGATTATATCCGACAAGGATATTTTTTCAGCCATCTTCAAAGATACCGCTATTATGAATTCCGGTACGGTTGGAGAGTTGATGACAAAGAAAGTGATTGTCGGAGTAGCCGATGATAGCGCGGACTACATTGCAACGCTAATGACACAGAACAAAGTCCGGCATATACCGATTCTGGAGAAGAATAAGATCATTGGGCTGTTGTCAATCGGTGATATGGTAAAAGCACAACTCAGCCACATGGAAGTCGAGAATCGTTATCTAAAAAACTACATCGACGGCAACTATCCCGGATAACATTTGGCCGTTCAAAAAAAAGGCCGGACTGATTGTCCGGCCGATTAGATTACTTTTTATACCGATAATCAGATTTCCATCACTTCTTTCTCTTTTGCATCCAGAAGATCGTCGATTTCCTTGATCGTATCATTAGTAAATTTCTGCGTTTCATCGTGACCGTCAGCTTCCTGGTCTTCGGAAATCTGCTTATCCTTTTGAGCCGTTTTCAGTTGGTCGTTAGCGTCGCGACGGATATTGCGGATAGCTACTTTGCCCTCCTCCGCAATATGTTTGCAGTGCTTTACCAGTTCCTTGCGGCGTTCCTCGTTTAGGGCCGGCACGGGAATGCGAATAACCTGTCCATCGACCACCGGATTAAGACCCAGATCGGCCATCTGAATCCCTTTTACAATATTTCCGATAGTGCCCTTGTCAAAGGCCTGCACGACCAGCAGGCGTGGCTCTGGAGCGTTTACGGTGGCCACCTGATTTAGCGGCATAACCGATCCATAAGCATCAACTTTAACGTTATCCAGAAGTTGAGTCGATGCCTTCCCGGTTCGGACTGACCGAAATTCGCGTTGAACGGCCTCTATGCTTTTGTGCATTCTTTCTTTGGTCTCTTTGTAAAGCTCTTCAAGCATGACTATTTCTCCCTTAACCAGAATTCTTCAGCCAGATTCTAACAAATAAGAGTTCCGACATCCTCGCCCATTATGACCCGTTTGAGATTGCCGGAAACGTTTAGATCAATTACTCGGACCGGAATGCGGTTGTCCTTGAGTAGTGAAATCGCGGTCGAATCAATAACTCGTAATTCGCGGGTCAGAACTTCCATGTACGATAACCTTGGATAAAACTCGGCGTTGGCATTTTTGCGTGGGTCCTCGCTATAGACTCCGTCTACATTTGTAGCCTTGATCATCAGATCGGCGCCAACCTCCATTGCTCTAAGCGACGCAGCCGTATCGGTCGTAAAGTAGGGATTACCGGTCCCGGCAGCAAAAATCACCAGACGGCCCTTTTCCATATGGCGTACCGCACGACGTCGGATATATTTTTCAGCAAAAGCTTCAAGTTCGAGGGCCGACATCACCCTGGTATAAATTCCCATTTTTTCAAGCATGTCCATCATTGCCAGGGCATTCATGAAGGTTGCTAACATGCCCATGTTGTCGCCTGTAACGCGGTCCATTCCACGATCGACCAGATTAACGCCCCTAAAAATATTCCCACCGCCGACAACAATGCCGATTTCGGTGGGAATGTTTTTAATCTCTTTGATTTCGCTGCAGATGCGCTCAAGAGCCTTAGGATCAATTCCGAATTCTTTCTCGCCCATTAGAGCTTCGCCGGAAATTTTCAGGAGAATCCTACGTGGTCTGTCGGGATTACTGTCACTTTCCATATTATTCGCCCAATTGGAAACGAGAGAAACGCTTCACACGAACATTTTCGCCAATCGATCCAATAATCTTCTTCACATAATCCCCGATAGTCATGTCGTTGTCTTTGACAAACGGCTGTTCCATGAACACTACTTCAGAATACATCTTTTCGATCTTACCGTCAACGATCTTATCAACGATCTTCTCCGGCTTGCCTTCGTTGATCGCCTGCTGTCTATAAATTTCGCGTTCATGCTTGATAAAGTCCTGATCCATTTCCTCACGTTCCACACAACGCGGATTGGTGGCAGCTACATGCATAGCCAGATCACGGGCAAAGCTCTTGAAGTTATCAGTGCGAGCCACAAAATCTGTTTCACAATTGATTTCTACCATTGCGGCCAGTTTGTCGCCGTAATGCACATAGGTTGCGATAAGTCCCTCGGCGGTCCTGCGCCCTTCTTTTGAAGCGGCTTTGGAAATGCCTTTTTCGCGGAGAACATCGGTGGCTTTTTCGAAGTCGCCTTCGGTCTCCGACAGCGCTTTCTTGCAGTCCATCATACCGGCGCCGGTTTTCTCCCGGAGCTCTTTTACCATTTTGGCGGTGATTTCCATTGCAGTAGTAACCCTATATTATTCTGGTTTTTTTGTCGGTTCGGTCGGTTTGTTTTCGGTCGCGACAGCAGTGGCCACGTCAGTCTGTACCGGCTCCTGAGTCGTGTAAGTCTTTGCCTGATGGGTCCGCTCTTCTTCGATCTTTTCCTCGATCATCTCCTGGGTAAGATTCTGTTTGGCCTCTACCCCGGCGTCCACAAGTTCTTTCATAAGAACTCTTATAGACTTAATCGCATCGTCGTTACCAGCGATCGGGAAATCGATCGGGTCGGGATCAGCGTTGGTGTCAATGATAGCCACAATCGGGATACCGAGTTTTGAAGCCTCAGCGACCGCAATTTTTTCTTTGCGGGCATCAACCAGAATTATCAGACCGGGCAGATAGTTCATTTCTTTTATGCCGCCCAATACACGCCGGAGTTTCTCCGCATCGGCAAGGATTTTGAAACGCTCTTTCTTGGTAAACTTCTCCAGCGTTCCATCGGTCTGCATCTTCTCAATGTCTTTGAGCTTCTTGATGGAGTTCTTGATGGTGTTGAAATTGGTCAGCATACCGCCAAGCCAACGCTCGGTAACGTAGAAACCACCGATTCTACCGGCCTGTTCCAAAATAACTTCTTTGGCCTGTTTCTTGGTACCTACAAAAAGAATAGGGCGACCGCGCTGTATGACCTCGCGCACCTTCTCTTTAGCTTTATTGAGAGCATTCAGAGTTTTTTGAAGGTCAATGATGTAAATCCCATTACGAGCCGCAAAAATGAACGGCTTCATTTTGGGATTCCAGCGACGAGTCTGGTGACCAAAATGCACCCCAGCCTCTAACAATTCTTTGATCTTAGGATCGAGCATAAAATACCTGATGTTAAAAGGTTTATCTTCATCCCAGCTTCTACCCCGCTTCCACCCTGATCAGGGACCCGGAAGCGGATCTGCTGGAATTGTTTATTTCCCCATCAAAGGGGATTGCCAACTGTCTAGCGCTTGGAATACTGGAAACGTTTACGCGCTTTAGGCTGACCGTATTTCTTTCTTTCAACTTCGCGAGCGTCGCGAGTCATCAGTCCAAACTGACGCATAAGCGGACGCAGTTCCGGATCGCGAGCGACAAGAGCCCGAGCGACTGCCAAACGAAGAGCACCGGCCTGACCGGATAAACCGCCGCCCCGACATTTGCCGGTGATGGTCAGGTTATCAAGCAACTCGGAACGCACCAACGGTTCCTGAGCATGGTTTACGAGAGTCTGTCGTTTGAGGTAGTCCCCAATGGACTTTCCACCAACTATAAACTCACCATTACCTTCTTTGATCTCGACTCGAGCAGTTGCTTCTTTTCGCCTTCCAGTGGCTGCAATTACGTTGTTTGCCATAGAAAATCTTTATCGATTCAGTTTAAGTTCTTCAGGTTTCTGAGCCACATGCGGATGCTTGCCATCAGCATACACATGCAATTTCTTAAGTACTTTCCGCCCCAATCGATTCTTGGGAAGCATCCGGCGTACCGCATTCATGAATACGTCTTCGGGTCTCTTCTGCATCATCTGCTCGAAGGTCGTCTCCCTCAGTCCGCTTGGATAACCGGAATAGCGATAGTACTTTAGCTGTTTCGGCTTGTTGTTGCCGGTTACTCTGAGACCACGGGCGTTAATGGCAATAACATGGTCTCCCGTATCCATATGGGGAGTAAAAATCGGCTTATTTTTTCCACGCAAAGTGTTGGCTACTTTGATAGCGCTGCGACCAAGGATGGCACCATCCAGATCGACCACGAACCACTTGCGATTGGCGGAATCAACTTTAGGAATAAACGTTTTCATTTCTTTCGGACCCAATTTGGCATTGTTTTATACTACAAAAGTCTCGTAATTTACACAGTTTGGCGGCTTTGTCAATAGAAACCATCACTTTTTTTAATCGCCGGTAGGATCAGACCTTCTGCGCGGCC
>JAUXBO010000290.1 GCA_030619345.1 Candidatus Zixiibacteriota bacterium
CCGAAGGACCAATATGCACATTGCCGGGGCCGATGTCGTAATTGAGCTGACTGGTCACGGCATTGGTCTTGGAGATTTTTTTGGACTCAAGACGGGAGCGCTCAAGCATGTTCAAAAAGTCAGTATTACCGCCAACGTTGAGCTGGCTGGTCCGATCGAGGCGCACGCCGCGATCAAGGAACAGGCGAGTCAAAACCCGGTGCATTATCGTCGCGCCAACCTGAGACTTGATGTCATCGCCGATTACCGGCAGACCTTTTTCTTCAAAACGCTTCTGCCAATATGGCTCGCGGGCGATGAAGACCGGAATACAGTTGACAAAACCACAACCAGCTTCCAGAATCTGCTCTACGTACCACTTGGTGGCTTCTTCAGAGCCGACCGGAAGATAACTGATGACAACATCGGTCCTGGTCTCTTTGAGAAGTTTGACAATATCAACGGTATCGCCGGGAGCTTTTTCAATGATCTGTGACAGGTAATGTCCCAAACCGTCATGGGTCATACCGCGCATGACTTTGATGCCGGTCTTGGGAACTTTTGAGAATACATAAGTATTGTTCGGCTTGGTGAATATGGCATCAGACAGGTCTTTGCCGACCTTGTTTTTGTCGATGTCGATCGCAGCTGAAAATTCGATATCTTTGACGTGGTAACCGCCCAGGTTGACATGCATTAGTCCCGGGATGGAATCGTCATCCTTGGCCTTTTTGTAGTATTCGACACCCTGCACCAACGACGAGGCGCAGTTGCCAACACCAATAATGGCTACTCTGACTTTGCCCATAATGAATCCCTTCTATAAATAATGATCTGATTGTTTTTGTACATGCGTCGCGAATATGCTATCGTTAAACAGGGCTGTCAATAAATTGTTGACTTTTGATCCAATTTATAGATATATAGTTTATTGAATATGACCATCTGGTCATAATTGAACTATGAAAATAGATGAAAACACAATTGCCGATCTTGTTAAGAGATCAATAATAAACGATACTTTTCGGCGTTTACCGCTGGACAAACGTGAGAGAGTTTACCAGACGGCCATCCGGCTGTTTGGGGAATATGGCTACGATGGTCTGGCTGTTAATCAACTCTGTCGTGAGGCGGGGATTTCCAAAGGATCGTTCTTTCAGTACTTTCCCTCGAAGGCGCACCTGCTTGAATTCTGTATTCTCATTTTCGATGATTATCTTAGCCACTGGGTGAATGAACTAAGACAGCAGGAAAAAGCGGTTCTGGCTCGGGATCGGTTGCTCTATTTCTATCGCGCGCTCGTGACTAACAGTCGGCTGCATGCGACCGAACAGAAGTTTTTTCTATTCATCAACCACGCCATGGACCACGCCGGAGTGAGCCTGGAGGATTTTGATCTGGAGCGTCATTTCCATGAGTATATTGCCGAGATCGTTAGACGCGGGGTGGAGACCAGGGAGATTCGCGGCGACTACGAAGTTGAGTTTACCGGTTATCTGGTCTCTGTGATTATCGGCGGTATGATGAGCCGGGAATATCGCGGACAACGCTATACGCGGACCGAGATGGAAGAGTATTTGATTTCGTTTCTGTTTGATGGCATCAAGGCGTGAGGCTCATACGGCCCTACAATGATGAGTAGGGCTGTTCGATTACGCGTTGACAGCAACTTGCACTTTGTAATCGTTCATCGCCAGCAATTGTTCCTGACGAGTGCGAATCATAGTCTCGGAAATATCGAAATCCGGACCGGAGTTTTCGAGCATGATTGATGACGTACACGAGGCAAAACAGCCGGAGCGACGCAAATCACCACCGGTTTTCAAATACTCAAACGTGAACCCGGCCATATAAGTATCGCCGCATCCGGTAGCATCAAGATTATCGGTTATAAATGGCGGAATGTCGATCATGTCATTGCCATCATAGATTACCGATCCGAGTTCCGCCAGGGTGACGATTACGATTTTGGGACCCCACGAATGAATAACCCGGGCTGCCTCGTATGGGTCTTCACGACAATCTATCCCGGTCAGGATTTTCCCTTCCAGTTCGTTCGGCTTAACTATGTCGAACGCACCCAGTGTCTGTTCGATACCGTCGATTTTTTCGTGGTAGATACGGTTATCTTTGTCAGCGCCACGAATCAATCCCTGCGGATCGCAAAAATAGAGACCGTCAAAGTTTTTGCGAATCTCTTTGATAACCTCAAACGATACTTCGCCAAGGATGGGACCTATCAGAACTGCTTTTGAATCAGCGTAATGGGTGGGAGCTAACCCATCGATATCGGCAGCGCGTCCCAACAGATCAAGCGTACGATTCCCAAAGTCATCGTAGTAAATCAGCGAAAAGCCACCGGTTTCTTTGGAGGGCATTATCGCATGATCGATTTTGAAACGGTCCATGTCGGCTATGAACTGATCTTTGTAGTCATCGCCCACGGCACCAACCAGTCGCACCGGCTCACCGAGTTTGGCCAGAACGAGCGCGGCATTGGTGGAACAACCGGACAACACGCGGCCGTCCGGGTCTATCTTTTGTGTCTTGATATAATCGTATACGGGATTTCCGATGGCAGTAATCAATTGTCTATTCTCTCTTTGCTTTATGATTGAATGAAATCAGACCAACACTACTTAAACGTTCGCAGATACAGGTAGCAATCAAAGGTTCCGGCCGCAACGGTAATGGTACTGACGGTGGCCAGAACTTCCGATTCAAACCCCGGCTGATTATCAAACTTGGTTCCGACCGAGGCCGGGAATTTCGCAGCCAAATACGGATCACTCAAACTGAAAATGTTGTTACCGGGCAAAAGGGAATCAACGGACATAGTCCAGTAGCCATCGGTCTGGTTCATACTAACTGCGGTTGGCTTTTTGAAGGCATAGAGTACATACCAAGTTTCGGTATTGATCGTGGTATCCCGTCCGACATAGCTTGTATCGATCAGTGCAGCAGTC
>JAUXBO010000277.1 GCA_030619345.1 Candidatus Zixiibacteriota bacterium
ATATCCCAATCGGTGTTGTGACAAGTAGAAGTAGAGACTGTCTTTAATGTCAAGCAAGTAGAAGTAGGGTGGGTCTGTCTTCCGATTCCAGACCCGCCTTTTTTCATGGTGAGTGATCTGTTTCGGTCTGTGGCGGGTCCGAAAACGGACCCACCCTACGGGAGTTGAGCATAGTTCAGATGTCGGGTTTCTTGTCCGCCGTTGGCGGACTGCGGAACGCCGACCTACTTACTGACCGAGCACGCCCAAAGCGAGTTTGAGCGTGCCACCCGTCGAATAGCCTACCGTGATAAAGGCAGGTCTAAAAACAGTGAAGACAGACCTGCCTTACTGAGCTAAATTGTCAGGAGGGCAGGTCTCTTGACCTACTACGGGAACTAAGGATATTTCCCCTCTTACCTCAAACTTGCCTTGTTGTCTCATTTTTCGTATCCTCAAAGCACTCAAAGAGTATAAATTGAAGTGAGACTATGAAAAATGTAATTACAAAAATATTCGGAACCAAGCACGAGCGGGACACCAAAAAGATGATGCCGCTGGTCCAGGAGATAAACCAGCACTTTGAGAAACTGGAGAATATCTCCGAAGAAGAATTGATCGGCAAAACAGCTGAGTTCAAACAGCGGCTCGCCGACGGCGAGACCGTCGATGACATCACGGCAGAGGCGTTTGCTGTTGTCAAAGAGGCTTGCCACCGCCACGTGGGGACTTCGTGGGATGTTTCCGATCAGGAGGTCGAATGGAATATGGTCCATTTCGACGTACAGTTGATCGGCGGCATTGCCCTTCATCAGGGAAAGATTACCGAGATGGCCACCGGCGAAGGGAAAACCCTGGTCGCCACCCTGCCCACTTATCTGAATGCGCTGACCGGCAAAGGCGTGCACATCGTAACCGTCAACGATTACCTGGCCCGTCGTGACCGCGACTGGATGGGGAAGATATATGAGTATCTCGGCTTGACTGTCGGTGTGGTTCAGAATCAAATGAATAACGCCGAACGGCGGGTGATGTACGAATGCGACGTTACTTTCGGTACCGCCAACGAGTTCGGCTTTGACTATCTGCGTGATAATATGGCCCAGACGGCCGAAGACCGAGTCCACCGCAATTATCATTATGCAATCATTGACGAAGTCGACTCGATTCTGATTGATGAAGCTCGGACACCGCTTATCATATCCGGCCAGGTGGAATCTTCGGTTCACGACCGCTACCGCGAGATGCGGCCAACGGTCGAGCGCATTGTTCGCAAACAACTCACCCTGATCAACGATATGGTCGCCAAGGCGGAAAAAATGCTTGCCGACCCGGAGAATGATAACGAATTCGAGACCGGGACTCTACTTCTGGCAGCCAAACGCGGCGCACCCAAAAACAAGCGACTGCTAAAAATCCTGAAAGAGACGGGTATCACCAAGTTAATCACCGATGTCGAGAGTTCGTACATGCGCGACAAGAAGCTGCATGAAATCGACGACCGGCTGCATTATTTTATAGACGAACGCGAACACTCAATTGCTCTGACCGATCTTGGAACGGAAACGCTGCCGATCGAAGAACAACGGTTGTACGAAATCCCCGACATATCGACTATGCTCTCCGAACTGGAGGGAGATGAATCACTGTCGACCGAAGAACGTCAGAAACAGACCGATGAAATCTACAAAGTCCATGCCGAACGTTCCGAGAAAGTCCATGCCATCAACCAGCTCCTGCGCGCGTACTCCCTCTACGAAAAAGATGTCGAGTACGTAATTCAGGACGGTAAGGTGATGATCGTTGATGAATTCACCGGCCGCATTCTTCCCGGACGGAGATACTCCGATGGCCTCCACCAGTCTATCGAAGCCAAAGAGGGTGTGAAGATTGAAGCGGAATCTCAGACACTGGCAACGATCACGCTGCAGAACTATTTTCGTATGTTCGACAAATTGGCCGGTATGACCGGTACGGCGGAGACTGAAGCACAGGAATTCTGGGATATCTACAAACTTGATGTCATGGTCATCCCCACCAACGTAGCCTGTATTCGTGATGATCGCGAAGATCAAATCTATCGCACCCGTCGCGAGAAATACAATGCTATCATCAACGAAATTGTTGAACGACATAATGCCGGGCAACCAATGCTGGTTGGAACCGTCACGGTGGACGTCTCTGAAACGCTTTCGCGCATGCTCAAACGGGCCGGTGTACCGCACAATGTTCTTAACGCCAAGCAGCATCAGAGCGAAGCCGAAATAGTCGCCAACGCCGGTCGACCCGGAGCGGTGACCATAGCCACCAACATGGCCGGTCGTGGCACAGACATTCGCCTCGGCGAAGGCGTCGCGGAGCAGGGCGGGCTGCATATTGTCGGTACTGAGCGCCATGAGTCACGACGCATTGACCGTCAGTTGCGCGGTCGTGCCGGTCGCCAGGGAGATGCCGGTTCATCGCTTTTCTTCCTGTCGCTCGAAGATGACCTGATGCGGCTCTTTGGCGGTGATCGACTTGGCTCCATTATGGATCGCCTTGGAGTTGAGGACGGCGAAGTCATCGCACACGGTATGGTCACCAAAGCGATTGAGCGGGCGCAGAAAAAAGTTGAAGCACAAAACTACGCCATCCGTAAACACACCCTTGAATATGACGACGTAATGAATGTCCAGCGCAAGTGGATCTATGAGAGAAGACTCTCCGCACTGGAACGGACTTCGATCAAAGAAGAGGTCGTTGAACTGATTGAAGAGGTCCTCGGCGGACTGGTTGAGGATTATTGTCCGATATCCGATGCCCCTGAAACATGGAATCTGCAGGGGCTGACCGATGACCTTCGCAATATCTATCTTCTCAATCTAAAATTCAAAGAAGAGGATATCCCCAAACTAACGCCCGAAAAGCTTAAGACAGATGTATTGGGCGCGGTCATGAAATTCTATGACCAGAAAGAGGAAGCATACGGCGAAGAGATCATGCGGCAATTGGAGCGCTACGCCGTGCTTTCCACCATCGACCGCCACTGGCGGGATCACCTGGCTGAGATGGAAGAACTCCGCACCGGTATCGGCCTGCGCGCCTACCACCAGGGGCTGGGGAGACCGATTGATATCTACAAACGCGAAGGGTTCCAGACATTCCAGGAGATGATATTTACTATCGACAAGGAAATCATTTCGCTTGTTTATAAACTGCAGGTAAACATCCCTGAGGAATCACGCGCCAAGCGACGGGCCGCGCATGAGAATACCGCATCGCATGCCGATTCAACCGGTATGGGTTATACTTCGGCGGGGGCGGAGGCGCCTTCTCCGGCCGGATCATCTATTGCGACCGCACAGCCGAGCCCGATGGCTCAGGCTTCGCAGGCCGGGAAACAGGATCGAAC
>JAUXBO010000207.1 GCA_030619345.1 Candidatus Zixiibacteriota bacterium
ACAGATCAAGGAAACCGGCGAACTCTGCAAACGCGGCCAAAATCCCTACAAAGACATGCGTGTGCTGGACAGAAACTCCTGCATTCTTCCTGAAGATCAGACACCTTTCGATGTAGAATACCGGCGAACGCATGCACTTATAGATTTGCTGGAGGACAAGTACAATGTCAGAACTCTCAGCAGCCTGCGGACCCGGTTGTCGCAGTTGAGCAAAAGAACGAGGACCCGTCCCGCTAAATCCGGCGCCGCATCACGTACACAGGCAATGAGCGACTATTTCGAAGCCAGCGAATGGGCGCCGAGCATCGATCGTGATGGCCGGCTGATATACTCTCGATGGGACTACATCGACCGCGAAAACGGTTTGGGCTCCAAGTTCTGGACCTGCTTCCCCGATGGCCGTGATCCTCGTACGCCGCATGGCAACTACCCTCACCCTTACAGTGTCCAGCGCGAATACACAGGACCGAAGGAGGGCACAAGAAACAGAGGTGCGTGCTCAGAGATGCATTTCAGAGCCATCCCGAATTCCCACAGGCATATATTCACCGGCGTTCCTCACCACGGCGCCGCATTCGGGCCCCTGGCTCTGCTGGATACGCGGATCCGTGACAAAGGCACCATGAATCAGATTACCGTGATTACAGCCGACCAGAGGTTTCCGGAAAGTCAGACTCGCGAGGGGATCGAGACCGACGACCGTATTCTCAAGTACGGCACTGCCTGGCCACTCAGTGAAGATTTCTATATCTGCAATTATGTCCAGTTACATACTACCGAACGGTCAAAGCGATATTTGAAGGTAAGTGCCTGCCGTGCCACCAAAAGGAACGTCAAGGACCTCAGAAAATGGGCTACGAGGCTTTGAAGGAGTATGCGTTTTACTACTCCGGGGCGCATATGAACAACTACTGCAACGTGAAGATGTACGGGATGGGCACGAGGTCAATCCCGGGCCTGTTCGGGGCGCATTACTCGAAGATGGGCAAAGCCCTCCTGCACAACCATCGGGGGACGCGAATAACAGAGGATGAATTTCGCCGGGTCTGTCTCTGTCTCGATCTCAATTCTCCGCGGCTGGGCGCGTTCAATGACGTTGCCAGACAGGAACGCGGTGAATTGGTGTGGCCGAACCTCGATGTGGACCCAAACAACATCACCGGTGTCGAGGCCGCAGTTGTGGACGCTCTCAGCAAAGACAGAGTAGCCCGCCGACACAGCGCCTCTCGTTGATCTGTTGCGCTCTTTGCGGTACCATCATCGCCAGTCGGAAGTTGCTCACGTTCACCTATGAAAAGCTCAAAGTCAAATACTAAAATCCCTGTTGCCACAAAAAACTTTCTTTGAGGCATCCACTTTACGACCTCCCAGCCACGCTTCGTAGCTTATCTGAACAGCCCTTCGACTTCACGATGCATTATCATAGACATCGTGAATCGGCATTGTTGTCCAAGTCGCCAAGTCCGCCGCTTCAAGTTGTGCCAAGACTGCCCTCCTGCCGACAACTTGAGTAGTAAGAAATGCGTTTTTGACATGAGAGCTCAGCTTTTCTGGTGTCTTCGTGTGGCACGGCATGTTGAAGTTTCCGGAATATTGTTAATATTGGGATGGAATTACGGTATGATGAGACTTGAAGCTCGCCGGAGTGTTTCAGTGACGTGCAAACAGCAAATCCAGAAAGGAGAAGCATCATGGTTAGATCCAGAGGTTTTACCCTGATTGAATTGTTGGTGGTGATCGCTGTCATTGCAATTCTCATGGCCATTTTGCTTCCGGCGCTCCAGTCGGCCAAGAGGCTGGCGGCCAGCTCGAATTGCCTTGCCAACGAGAAAACCCTGCTGACCGCCTGGATTATGTATGCCGACGACAACGACGGCCACCTCGCGAGCAACATGGCCTGCTACGATGATGACAAAGACAGAGACAAAACCGCATGGGTCTTCAGTCCCAAGGATCTTGCCGGCAACAGTTTCGCCCATCATCCGGCGCCGCCGACCATCACAGACGAGGATCGTTTTCGGGGCATCCAGGCCGGGACCCTGTGGCAATACATCAAGGACGTCGGAGCCTATCATTGCCCGGGCGACAACCGAAGAAGCACCCAACAGTCCCCGCGAGACTGTTGGCGCAGCTACAGTATCAGCTATGCCTTTGGTCACTTTCCGCTCAGCCAGTATCGCGGCAAGGCGTATCAGAAAATGCAGGACATCAGACAGGGGGCTTCGTATTACGTTTTCGTCGAAGAAGAGCACAACGGCAGCAACTATGGAGAAAACGAGGGCGGCTGGGCCTTGCGCGGGGTCGAGCAACCCCTGAATCCCGGCAATTGGAGGTTCTACGACCCCTTGGCCTCCTACCACTTGAAATCGAGCACGTTCGGCTTCGCCGACGGACACGCCGACCGGCACAAATGGAAAGACAAGCGAACCCTCGAATTCATTCAGACGAACAAGGACAATCCTGCGTCCCATTCCGGCATGGATACCCCTTCCCCCGACAACGAAGACCTGCGCTGGTTAATCGAACACTTTTGGTCGAAGGGACGTGGGCTGAGGTAGTCGAATCGATATGATCTGCTGGAGATATGGTTCGGCATGCCCGGACAGATAATGAAGTCGCTTCTTCATCCGTAAATGTCTGTTTGAAAGATATCCCAGCTTACATGAAGAGATCCATCCAGGACTATTGGGAACAATCCAGAAGACTAAGGGCAAACGCCGGTTGTGAGTTAGAGCTGTACCCGCATACTGATGTTCAGCATCTCAAGCCGTGCTGAGATTTGTAGTGAGAAAATGGTCCCATCTTCTCGAATTGCAAAATGCCAGAATTATTTGAAAAGTTACTTTTTTCATAAGCCAAAAACCTTTGCGATCTCAGAGTGACATCATGTCTCCAGAATGTCTCCGCGCATAGTAATTTTACCCGAGGCGCGTCCGAAAAAATGCCCGTTTTTCGCTGAAATGGGCAATTTACCCATAAAAAATAGGTATCCGTTCACAACTATTTTTACGCTTAGTAAAGATTGGCCTGCCATTTGCGGCGAAGTGAGGCATGGCCAATTATGACTCAATAATTGAACCGTTGTTGAAAGAAATTGAAAGTCTCCGTCAAGAGAATCAACAACTTCGGGAATTTGTTGATAATATAAACAGAGAAAATCAATCCCTTAAAGAAAAACTGGCCGCCTCGAAAAAGAATTCACGAAATTCTTCCAAGCCCCCCTCCAGTGATTTCGTCAAGCCTCCGAAGCCAGAACCTAAGGCCAATGAGGGAAAACGAAAACAAGGAGGACAGCCTGGGCATCCCAAACACGAACGCCCCTTGTACACAATCGATCAAATTGATAACTTCCATTCTTATGTCTACTCATCTTGCCCTGACTGTGGTGGTAATGTAACCCTGCGCCTGGATATTAAACCTCGCCGAAAACAGCAGCTTGAGATCAAAGAGATACCTATAGTGAAAGAGGAACATCTCTGTTACGCAGTATGGTGTGAGGCATGTCAAAAGATTCACTACAAACCCTTTCCAGAGAGTGTTGTGAAAGCTGGTTTTTTCCAAGAACGTATCACGGCATTGGTTGCTTACATGAAATATGTCTGTCATGCCTCTTTTTCAACAATCCGTAAATTCTTTCGGGATGTTCTGGGAGAATCAATTTCCAGAAGCTTTTTACGAAAAGTTCTTGAAAAGGTCACTTCATCGCTGGATGATCCCTATGAAGAGTTGCTCAACAGACTTCCCTTGGAAACCGTGGTTAACGTCGACGAAACCGGTCATAAGAATAAAGGTAAAAAGTTCTGGACATGGGTCTTTAGGGCTGAGTTGTATGTCCTGTTCAAAATAGATAAAACACGATCAACACAAGTATTGATTGATGTGTTGGGCGAATCTTTCAATGGTGCCCTCGGCTGTGACTACTTCTCGTCCTACCAGAGCTATATGAGACGCTTTAGTACTGTTCTTCAGTTTTGCATTGCCCATCTTATTCGCGATGTACGCTTTTTAACAAATCTACCGGACAAGGAAACCAAAGCGTATGGTGAGCGTATTCTTGCTGGCATACGCGAACTGTTTAGAATCATCCACAATCGAGACTCCTTTTCCAAGGCTTCATTTCGGACAGCCTTGGAACAGGTCAAGCAGGTGATTATTGCAGCGGCAACAACCAATGTCCCCAGTCTCTTGGATAAGAACGGCAAGGAGTTAAAACGACGTGCCAAGAACATGGCCGATCGATTTCGCAAACATGGCGAAGCCTATTTTACCTTCATTACGACACCTGGGATGGATCCCACGAATAACATTGCAGAACAGGCGGTTCGTTTTATAGTGATTGACCGTCATATTACTCAAGGTACACGAGGGCAAGCGGGTCGAAAAACCGCCGAACGTCTCTGGACCGTAGTAGGTACTTGTCAACTTCAAGGTCGATCTGCGTTCAACTTTATACTTGAAGCGGTACATGCTTATTTCCATGGACATCCTTCTCCGTCACTACTACCTTCACCGACCTGACGTGTTTCACACTCCGAAGACCACCGTGAAGTCACTCGCTAAATAGACGGTGACATTAGTGTAATACCTAATTTCTGAATGAATAACGGCTTTTTCCCCTGTGACGGGTAACGAGTCAACATGGCTGAGTCTCTCGCTCCCGGAAGGAGTTTTGATTGAATGCCAGACTGTCACCGGACGCGACCATCGCCACGGCAGCCAGCGCGACTCCGGTAAGCGCGACAGTCGATAGCCCGTTCCATTTTCCCATTCCCTGTGCCCGTTTCATCTCAGATTCCTTTCGTTCTGACTCCCTTTCCCATGGTGTCGGAGAACCGCTCCCGCTGTCTATGTCTCCTTCCCTTCTACCTCCGCGGCGAAGCCGTGCAGCCACTCTTCGAGGTTTGTGTAACCGTCGCCGTCGTCGTC
>JAUXBO010000111.1 GCA_030619345.1 Candidatus Zixiibacteriota bacterium
CAGGGCGGACCGATGTACTACCTCGAAGTCGGTCTGGGTAAGTGGGCCAAGCCACTTGCAATTCTGTTTGCTGCCTGTGGGATGCTGGGCTGCTTGTCGCTGTTTCAGATCAATCAATTGGCCGGGCTGCTCGATGCTGATTACAGTTTTGACCGTCTGACGCTTGGCATTATCTGCATGGTTCTGGTCGGTGTAGTAATAGTTGGGGGCATTAAACGGGTGGGGAAGGTGTCGGCCAAAGTAGTGCCGGCCATGTTCCTGTTGTATTTATTTTCCGCTCTCTCAATAGTACTCTACAATTATGATACCGTCCCGTCACTATTGATGTCGATATTTGAAGGTGCGTTTGGCGGCAGCGCTGTTGTTGGTGGTGTTGCAGGCATCGCTTTCAAAGAAGTGATGCGGACCGGAGTGCAGCGAGCGGCTTTCTCAAACGAAGCCGGTGTTGGGACTGCGCCGATGGCTCACGGTGCCGCCAAGACCAAAGAGCCGATTCGTGAAGGTCTGATTGCTATGCTGGGACCATTTTTGGATACCAATATCGTCTGTACTTTGACAGCGTTGGTGATTCTTGGCAGTGGTGTGCTCAAGGGAGAACTCTGTGGCACCTCGGAAGCGGTGGTCGTGACGGCGGAAGCATTCACGTTAGCAATGGGCCAGTCCGGACGCTATATCCTGACCGTCGTTATTGCGCTGTTCTCCATTTCAACCATGATCTCGTATTCATACTACAGTCTCAAATGCGCCAAGTATCTGTTTGGGGACAAATGGGGTGGCCGATACGTATGGGTGTATTTGCTGAGCTTACCTCTGGCCGCGGTGATAACGCAGGATACGGTTGTAAATATAATTGACACCTGTTTTGCTTTGATGGCTATTCCCACGCTGGTTGGGGCGATACTACTGTCACCAAAAGTAATTAAAGAGATTAAGTCGTACTTTGCCCGTATGGATATATAGAGATAGATGCTTAGCAGATGCGCGGTAATTGTTCGCCAACCGGCATATCCACAAATCTTCTGCCACCGATATTGGTTTGAATTATGACGGCTCCCGGCCGAGTGTCGGTGACCTGACCGATTATGCTGCTTTCGCTCCCCAGCGGATCAGATCGCATAACCTGTAAGACTTCATCAGCTTTTTGTTTGGCTACGGCGACAATCAGTTTGCCTTCGTTAGCGACGTAGAGCGGGTCGATCCCAAGCATCTCACAGGCGCCACGTACTTCCGGTTTGATGGAAAAAGAGCTTTCCATTATCTCGATCCCGACTTGCGACGATTCGGCAAACTCGTTCAGAGTAGCCGCCACCCCGCCCCGGGTTGGATCACGCATGGCATGAACCGATGAACCGCCCGCTTCCATTATCTTTTTTACAATTCCATCAAGTGATGCAGTGTCACTCTTAATGCGACTTTGGAAAGAGAGTCCTTCGCGTTGAGTAAGAACCGCCATACCGTGGTCGGCAACAGTGCCGTTGATGATAAGCTGGTCACCGGGCTGCAGGCTGGATGCCGAAATATCATAGCTATGTTCAATGAGACCAATGCCGCTGGTATTGATAAAGAGTTTGTCCCCTTTTCCTTTGTTGACAACTTTTGTGTCGCCGGTTACGATCAGCACGTTGGCTGCCTTGGCAGCTGCTTGCAGTGACTGTACTACTTTCTGCAACTCCGGTAACGGGAGACCTTCCTCAATAATCATGGCGCAACTGAGGTAGAGAGGGATAGCGCCGCTCATGACGATATCGTTTATGGTGCCGTTGACGGCCAGGTCACCGATGTCACCACCTTCGAAAAAGATAGGGTCGACCACGAACGAATCGGTGGTGAAGGCAAGTTTCATACCATTGATTTCCAGCACTGCCTGATCATCCTGACGGACAAGAATGCTGTTATTGAACGAAATCACGAACAGCCTTGAAATAAGATCGTTAGTCAGTTTACCGCCGCTGCCGTGAGCCAGTTGGATGGTGTCATAGTCCGAGATCGGTGTCGGACAGGTCGGGTCATTGTGCTTATTACCGGTATCGCTCATCCTATTTTGCCCTGTCGTTGGTAGCTATGACGTGTTCACCGTACCGTTGATACGCATAATAGGCGGCACAGGCGCCTTCGGAGGATACCATTGTGGCACCGAGCGGATGCATCGGGGTACATTTGCGTCCAAACTCGGCACACTCCGGCGGTTTTTTTAGACCCTGCAGTACTTTGCCGCTGATGCACTCCGGTGGTTCATCGACAGTCAGTTCTCCGACATCAAAATGTTTCTCGGCATCATGTTTAGCGTATTGATCTGACAGTTTCCAGCCGCTGTTCGGAATATTGCCTAAGCCGCGCCACTTGCGATCTGTGACCGTGTATACTTCATTGATGATTTTCTGCGCCGCCAAGTTACCTTCGGGTTGTACCACTCTTGCATATTGATTCTCTACGATTGCCCGGCCGCTCTCCAACTGCTCAATTGCGGCCAGGATGCCTGATAAAATATCGACCGGTTCGAACCCGGTGATTACGATAGGAATCTTGAACTGCTCTGAGATTGGCTCGTATGGCTGCGTCCCCATCACGGTGCAAACATGTCCGGCGGCAAGGTAAGCCTGAACCCGGTTGGACGGTGAACTGAGCAGCGCCTGCATGGCGGGAGGGACAAGGACATGAGAAGTCAGCAGAAAAAAGTTTTTGAGCTGCTCTCGTTCGGCCTGCCAGACTGACATGGCAGTAGACGGTGCGGTAGTTTCAAAACCGACGCCAAAAAAAACAACTTTTTTATCGGGGTTCTCCCTGGCAATCTTCAAAGCATCCAGAGGACTGTATATTATCCTGACATCCCCACCCTCGGACTTGACTTTGCAAAGGTCTTTTCGTGAACCGGGAACACGGAGCATGTCTCCAAATGAGGTGAATATTACATCCGGCTTAGCCGCAATGGCTAATGCTTTGTCGATCAATTCCATGGGTGTGACACAGACCGGACAGCCGGGGCCGTGGACCAGCGTTATCTGCTGGGGCAGCAGTCGATCAATTCCGTTTCTGAGTATCGAATGAGTTTGACCACCACAGATTTCCATAATCATCCAGGGGCGGGTTGTGACTTTTTTTATCCGGCCGAGGATTACGCGAGCACGGTCACCGTCCCGAAATTCATCGAGATATTTCATATCAAGATATTTCATCAGGAGGTCGGTCCCTTTTTGTCGCCCGGTTCCAGAGGCATGCCAAACAGGTCAAGTCCTTCCTTGGCGTTCTGCTCGGCAATCTCATCCCAGAGAGCGAGAGTCTTTTGCGCCTCTTCTTCGTCGATAACGGAAATCGCGAATCCGGCATGGACAATTACGTATTGTCCAATTTCCGCTTCCGGGACATATTCAAGGCAGGCAGAGCTCCTGGTCCCAGAGTAATCTACTATGCCCATCTTGAGTCCGTTTTCCTCGTTAATTTCAACTACTTTTCCCGGGATGGCCAAGCACATGGCGCGTATCCTTCCTCTAGGTTCATTGATTTGCTGCTGCTACTGCAATCTGGCCGAGTGCCAGTCCGCCGTCGTTGGTGGGCAGCTGTCGATGAATCAGCACTTCAAAGTCCTCTTCATTGAGCCGCCGAAATAAATACTCAAAAAACAGCAGGTTCTGGAACACGCCACCGCTAAGAGCCACGCTGTTTATTCCAGTCTCAACTCTGGCCGCTTTGACGGCGGAAATCCACAAGTTTGCTAACGAAAGATGAAAACGAGAGGCGATTTTGTCAACTGATTCCGCGCGATTCAAAGATTGGACGACATCTTCGATAAGTTTATCAACACTGAGCGCACCGACGAGTTTGTGGTTATGTCGATATTCTTGGTGGTGTGATGTCAACTCGGATGATCCGTGGGCAGCCATCTCCAATAGAATCGCAGCCTGAGCCTCGTAGTTGGCCTCGTAGCAAATGCCCAGCATGGCCGAGACGGCGTCGAACAGACGACCACAGCTTGAAGTCAGGGGGGAATTGATCGATTTACTGATTACTAAGAGTAGCTGCTCAATCTTCTCCGTCCCAATTTCCCGGACGAGGTTCTGTGGATACTGTGAAATGTCCGAGCTGTAGAGTTTATGAAGATAGCTAAGGGCCATGCGCCAGGGTTGCTTGATGGCAGCCGTTCCACCGGGCATTTTTGTCGGCTCCAGCCAGGCGTAACGCTCAAATTCCCGAGCGTTGCCGATCAGAAGTTCACCACCCCAAATAGTGCCATCGCTGCCATAGCCGGTGCCGTCGAGAATCAAGCCGATAGCCCGGTCACCTGATTTGTTGTCAGCCAGAACTGAAGCAAGGTGAGCATGATGATGTTGGACCTGATAGAAGGGAAGAGGCTGTCTTAAGGCATACTTGGTTGATAAATACTCGGGGTGCAGGTCGCAGGCAATCAGTTCCGGTTCGATCTCCAGCGTTTTCTTCAGGTGTTTAACTGTCTCTTCAAAAAAACTCATGGCCGTTGGATTATCAAGGTCTCCGATGTGCTGACTGAGAAAGACGCGTTTCCCGGCTGCGAGAGCAACCGTATTCTTTAACTCGCCGCCACAGGCCAGAATGGGTGCTTTGACTTTTTTGTTCAAATAAATGGGGAAAGGCACATATCCTCGTGCGCGTCGGATAATTTGTGGGCCGCTGCTACTGTTCCGTACGATTGAATCATCGCATCGCTGCAGTATCTCCCGGTTGTGCAGCAGGAAGAGATCGGCAATATCGCGAAGATGTTCCATCGCCTCCCGGTTGTCGATACAAATTGGCTCTTCGGAAACATTACCGGACGTCATGATAAGGGCCTTGAAGTTATCTCTGAGGATCAAATGATGCAGTGGTGTGTAAGGAAGCATGAATCCGAAATAGTGATTGTCATAAACTACCGAAGGCGCAATTTGTGTTTTCTCTCGACGTCTTATCAACACAATTGGCCGCTTGAAATCAAGCAGCAGTTTCTCATCCTCTTTGGCCAAGTGACAGAAATCGTGAATGGCGTCCAGATCAGGAGCCATCATAGCCAATGGTTTTTCAAATCTTCTCTTGCGGCGACGCAGTTCGCTGACGGCCTGTTCGTTGGTTGCATCGACCACCAGATGGAACCCGCCCAGGCCGCGCATGGCCACAATCCTTCCTTGCACCAGTGCTTCGACGGTCAAGGCAATCGGGTCATCGGTTTGGACTCTTCCCGAATTATCACAGACGGACAAGCTCGGTCCGCACTTGTGGCAGGCATTTGGCTGAGCATGGAAACGCCGGTCAGAGGGATCTTCGTATTCTTGTCGGCAAGCGGTGCAAAGATCGAACTCTTTCATTGAAGTAAAAGGACGATCATACGGAAGGTTTTCGACTATCGTGTATCGCGGTCCGCAATTGGTACAGTTGATAAACGGATATTTATAGCGCCTGTCTTTTGGATCAAACAGTTCTTTGAGACAATCCGGGCAAGTGGCAATGTCGGGCGAAATCAGAGTGGTGGCATTCTGTGTGTGTGATGATTTTGAAATTATGAAACCGTTGTCCGACTGTAGCGGTATCTCGTGATACTCACAACTGTCAATCATGGCCTGTGGAGGTAGTTCTTCTTTTAGCTGTTTGAGAAATGCAACTAGTTGCTCCGGGGCACCTTGTATCTCAATCGATACGCCCTCGGGATTGTTCTCCACTTTACCGACTAACGAATGCTCGCCGGCCAACCGGAAAACGAATGGCCGGAAGCCAACACCCTGGACGATTCCATTGATCTCAATTCTCCAACGGGTTGATGGCCGGATGTCGTTCATATCAGAATAGGTTTAGTCGATTTCGTTTGTGGTCGGGTGCCAGCCAGTTCTCTGAGCCAACTGTACCAGGTGTTGAGTCCTTCGCCGGAGCGACAGGAGAGTTCAAATATCTTCAGGGCGCCATTAATATTCAGGGCATTTTCTTTGACCCGACTCAACATAAAATCAGAACTGCCTAAAAGATCAATCTTGTTCACCACCATAACCGATGCCTTACGAAACATGGCGGGGTATTTGAGCGGCTTGTCATCACCCTCAGTAGTGCTTATCAGGACCACTTTCATATCTTCGCCTAGATCGTAGCTGGAAGGACAAACCAGGTTACCGACATTTTCGATTACCAGTAATTTCACCGGGTCGAGGTCGATACTTTCCAGAGACTTGGCGACCATGCGCGCGTCGAGATGACACGCTCCTCCGGTAACAATTGGTCGTACGATGGTTCCACCTGCTGCTTCGAGCCGACGGGCATCGTTGTCGGTCTGGACGTCACCGGCTATGACGGCAATACTTAGTTCTTTGTTGAGGGTGGTCAGAGATCTTTCAAGAAGGCTGGTTTTCCCGGAGCCCGGAGAACTCACCAGATTTATGCTGGCAATTCCTCTCTTTTTCAGGTTGGCTCGTATGGTGGCCGCAGTTCGGTCATTCTCTGAAAGGACCTTTTTTTCTATCTCAATTCGTTCAGGCATCTGTACTATCCGTTGTATTTTGTTTTTCTTCGGTGGAGACTTTGTCGTCTGTTTCAAGTTCAATATAGGCGATGTCGAGTTCGTTTCCGGATATCAATTTAATCTGTCGTCCATTACATTCGGGGCAGACGAAAAAAAACTTCCGGATTTCAATATTCCTGGCACAGGTTTCACAGTAACCGATCGGAGGGATGGATTCGATTTCAATCTCCGCCTTTTCCATCATGGTCCCCTTGGAGAGTACCTCCAGACCAAACCTCAGAGAGTCCTCAACGATGTCGGTCAATTGTCCGATTCTAAGTCCGACTGCAGAAATCTCGGTAGCTCGACGTTTGGTAGCTTCGGCGGTGGCTGTTTTGATTATAGAATCGGCAATTGAAAGTTCGTGCATGGCTCCTCATTGAAAGGCTCTGTTTTACAGCCCGTAATGTGGCTGCAACTGTCTGTGAAACGAATAATAGTTTCGCGTGAGAGAGGTGGCAAGTGGAAACTGGTTATACCCTGGTATCATCCGGGGTTCAGTCTTTTTTAGGGTCTGGATCGACATGGGTTATGACCCGCTCGACATCGGGAACCCGCTCAATAAGACGTCGCTCAACCTGTTTTGCCAGCGCATGTCCCTCGCGGACCGAAATATCAGGATTTACCACGATATGTATTTCGACAAACAGTTGCGGGCCAAGAAATCTTGCCTTAATGTCATGCGCCTCGTGAACACCTTCTACTTTTAGAGCCTCACGCTCCAACTCATTGAGCGTGGAACTATCGGGAGCAGTATCAACGACCTCTTTGAAGGCCGAAATGGCGAGGGAACCACCGACTTTGAAAATGAAGAAAGATACAAAGAGGGCCGCATAGGAATCAGCCAGTTGCCATGCAGGATTTATGTAAACGGCAGCGACGCCAATAAGCACCGCCACGGAACTTAGGGCATCGGTCCGATGGTGCCAGGCGTTGCCTATTATCAGCAGACTCCTGGTTGCCTTACCCACACGAATCGTATACCAGTAAAGACCTTCTTTTAGTACGATACTCACGGCGGCGGCGATTATTGCGAGCAGGGAGGGGTGTGACGGTTGATGCGTATAAATTGCCTCCACGGCGCTGTACACAACTATCCCACCGGCAATAAAAAGGATGATCCCCATTATCATCGCGCTGACGGTCTGAATTCGAGCGTGGCCGTATGGATGATCTTCATCCGGCTCCTTGGCTGAGTATTTCAGCCCGAGAACAGCGACCAAGTCACTCAACAG
>JAUXBO010000069.1 GCA_030619345.1 Candidatus Zixiibacteriota bacterium
CCTGACCCGTGGCCGAACCATAAAGATGCTTCGCTCCGATCTGCCTTATAAGGCCTCGGTTTATGTTATCGACGATGTTGAGCAGTTCAAACGACTCACGCGGGGTCTTATCCCGGACTGGGGAGCGGCGGCGGCCTATCCCGAACGGAAATTGATTGCCATAAAGTCACCGGACAAATTCTCGGTCGGGCATTCACTGGCCGAACTGTTGGCTCACGAGTACACCCATCTGGCCCTTGACCATCGGTGTGGTTTTCATGATCCGCCGCGCTGGCTTAATGAGGGACTAGCGATGTATCTCTCGACTGAGTGGAGTTGGAGCAATAATCTAACGATGAGCCGTGCAGCCGTGTTTGGCCAGTTAGTTCCGCTTCAAGAGATTGATCTGGTCAATCGATTTAAATCGGATAAGGCGCACGTCGCCTACTCCGAATCTTACCTGGCCACGCAGTACTTTCTCGATGAGTATGGCGTGAACTCGCTTAACACTATGCTGGACCTGATCGCGGCGGGGAGGTCATTCGATGCGGCGTTAGTGGCCGCGACCGGCTCTAACTATTCTGAATTTGAAATTGAATTCTCCGTTTATCTGGAAAAACGATATAACCTGGTGAGTCTCTTTATGGATACTATGCTTTTTTGGGCTGGGCTGGCCTTAATCGTACTTATTGGCACCTTTCTTCGCTACAAGAAACGGCGTCAGTATTACAAGAAGTGGGAGGAGGAAGAGAAGTACCAATCAACCGATTTCGATTATGGTGATGCCGAGAATCCGGAGCAAACCGACGACGATGAACCATGGCGAAGTTAAGTCATTACTGTGAGCATAGTCTGGTTCTGTTGGGTGCTTCCGTGGTCAGGCTGTTGTCGGAGTCTTCCGCCGACCGTTTGGGGTCGTTCATGGGTCGCTCAGCCTACAAACTGCTTAAGAGTCGACGCAATATAGCTATTAAAAATCTCAGTCTCGCTTTTCCGGACCGAGATCAATCCGAGTTAGAGCAAATCAGCAAAGAGGTATTTCAGAATGTGGGTCAAACCGCCGTAGAAGTAGCCCGCTTTGGAGTGACCACACCCGAGCGGGTTAAAGAGATAGTAATACCGAGCGGCAGGGAACAGCTTGACCGGGCAATGGCAGCCGGAAAAGGCGGGATATTCCTGACTGCGCATTTTGGGAACTGGGAATTATCAGCCAGTTGGCTGGCGGCGATGGGCTATCCCATAGACATTCTGGTACTGGCCCAGCACAATGATATGTTTGACCGGATGCTGAATCGTTTTCGAAATATAATGGGAGTTGGAACGCTTCTGGTTGGGCAGAATACGAGAGATATCTTTCGAGCCCTCAAACAGAACAAATTGGTCGGAATCGCGCCGGACCAGCATGACCCGTCTCGTAACCTGATAATCGACTTTTTTGGGCGGAAGGCGGCGGCGGCTAAGGGGCCGGCCCTTTTCAGCATTAAAACTGGGGCGCCGATCCTGCCATTTTTGCTCCGCCGCTTACGTTATGACCGGCATGAGTTTATCTGCGGTGTCCCCATTTTTCCACCGATCGGGGGGGATGAAACAGAAAAAGTCACAAAGATGGTATGCGAATATCATAGATTCTACGAAGAAGTGATTAGCCGGTACCCGGGGCAATGGATGTGGACCCATCGCAGGTGGAAAGCGGCCGATGATTAATCCGGCGGCAACAATGGACGGTCTTATGCGTACAAACACTATAATGTACAGGAGACTTGTTGCCGGTAAGTTGACTGCAAGTGGGAAACCAGCAAGTGGAAAAGAGGTAAGGTGAAGAAATATATAACGATTTCTTTGGTCGTTGTTGTTGTATTGGGCGGCTATCTGGGAGTAAACGCGCTGTTCGGTACCGATATTGAAATCCCGACTTCGAAAGTCTCCAACGGAGAGTTCGTAATCTCCCTCAATTGTAACGGTACTGTGGACGCTACAAGGGCCATGTCGCTTTCCACACCCAGAGTCCGGGGTTTGCAGATTACCTGGCTGGCTCCCGAGGGAACAACCGTGGCGGAAGGTGATCCGGTAATAAAATTCGATGCCAGCAAGCAGCAGACCGATTTGTTGGACCATCAGTCGGATCAGAAGATCAAGACTTCGGCGCTTCAGCGAGCACGTCAGGAATATATCATCCAGGAAAAGCAACTGCGTCTGAATCTTGAAAAATCACGCCGCAATAATGATGAAAAAAAACATGAAGCTCCTCGTGTGGCAAAGGAAGCAAAGCTGGAAATGGAACTGGCGGAACTTAATTTCGAGGCCAAGCTCGATCAGTTGACCGCTGACGTAGAAAAGGCGGAAGTGGAAGTACAGCGTTCCAAAGACAAAGTTACCCAGGCCCAGCGGGAACTCGATATGATGAGCATCAACGCGCCCATTCCCGGTCTAGTTGTCTATCTCGAGATATGGAAGGGTGGTACCATGAGTAAGGTTCAGGAAGGTGACTCCCCCTGGCCCGGTCAGGGGTTGGTGAATCTTCCCGACCTGAGCGAAATGATGGTCAAAACATCGGTCAGCGAAGTTGATGCCAACAAGGTCGATAGCGGTCAAACGGTGGACGTTGTTCTCGATGCTTTCCCGGACATAATATATCGGGGTGAGGTCAGGAAAAAAGGCACCCTTGCCCGTCGCAAGGAACCAAATTCCAAGATCAATGTCTTTGATGTTGAAGTTACCATCCTCGACGACGATGATAATCTAAAACCCGGAATGTCAGCATCATGCGATATTATCGTCAGCCGGATTCCCGGAGTTGTCTCGGTACCGTTGGAAGCGGTGTTTGAGCGCGAGGGTAAGACCGTTGTCTATCTCAAAAACAAGAAAAAGCGCGAAGTATCGGTAGGTCTGCGTAACGATATGTCGATCCAGATTTTGGACGGACTTGAAGGGGATGAAGAAATTTGTCTGATTGATCCGAGTCTGGATGAACATGGTCTGCCCGGTGACAGGGCCACCGAACCAGAGTTAAACAAAGGCCGCACTCAGCCCGGACCTGATAAAGCCAGGATGCGCGGCAATCGCTCCGGTAAGTCTGGCACCAAGTCCGGGAATAAAACCGGCGGCAAGGGCGGTCGATGAACTACGGGCGTGTTCTTGAGATCGCCGTAGACGCCCTCACCGGCCACCGCCTTCGGACCTTTCTGACCATGCTCGGCGTGATCTTTGGGGTGGGAGCGGTGATTGGGATGCTCTCAATAGGGGAGGGAGCCAAACAAGAGGCGCTTGAACAGATATCTATCCTGGGCATCAATAACGTCATCATCAAGGCGAAAATCCCGGATGAGTCACTGTCTTCCGATGTTGGACTGGCCCGGTCGCCCGGTTTGTCTTTGGCCGATGCTGAGAACATAGCACAGTTTACAGAGATTGTTGCCAACATCGTTCCCCAGCGATTTGAGCCAATCAAGACTATTTATCATGGTTCCAGTCAGGCGTCGGTTCGGGTGGTTGCGACGGTTCCCGAATACATGACTTCATCTTCGGTCGAAGTTGACTATGGCCGGTTTATCACACCATCGGACAACGAAACTTTTTCCCAGATCTGTGTCCTGGGGGCAAAAGCCAAGAAGGCGTTGTTTGCCTTTGAGAATCCAATCGGACGGAATGTTCGAATAGGAGATTTGAGCTTCGTGGTCGTCGGCGTCATGGCTGACAAGTACATCGCGCGTGGTAAAGTCGAAGGATTTGAACTCAAGAATTTGAACGAGGACGTTTATATTCCGTTCAATACTGCTGTCAAAAAACTGGAAAGAATACCTCAAGTGTCTGGCGGTCAGGTTTCTTATTGGAGGGGATCGTCCCAGCCGGAGGAGACGCAAAAGTACAATACCCCCGAGATTGACCAACTCACTGTCACTGTCACCGACCTGAAGTATATCAAGGTAGCCACCAAGTTGGTGGAGCGAATCCTGGAGCGACGTCACTATGGAGTGGTCGACTATGAGACAGTGGTGCCTGAATCGCTGCTAAGGCAAACCCAAAAAACACAGCAAATATTTAATATAGTTATGGGTGCTATCGCCGGAATCTCGTTGTTAGTCGGCGGGATAGGAATTATGAACATCATGCTGGCGACGGTTTTGGAAAGAACGCGAGAGATCGGAATTCGGAGGGCGGTCGGCGCGACTCGTAATGACATCATGCGACAGTTCCTGATTGAAGCTGTTTCTATCTGTCTGATTGGATGCGTTGTCGGGATAGTTCTGGGCGTGACCCTGGCTAAAGCGATTTCGTTCTATGCCGATTGGCCGACCATTGTCTCACTCTCTTCAATTGTCCTGGCGGTCGGAGTGTCGGCTACGGTCGGAATTGTATTCGGTTTGTACCCGGCCCGCAAGGCGGCTTCGTTTGATGTAATCGAGGCTCTCCGATATGAATAGCAGATGCAACTGTTAATGAGGAAATCAATGAGAAGAATAGAAGTTGGCAGGATAGGTGCGGCATTCTTGATTGTGCTTTTGCTCTCGGTAAGTGGATTGTCGCGCCAGATCAGTCTTCAGGAGGCGATGGATGTGGCTGTTAATCGATCGAGCCGGGGCGAAATTATTCGGGGCACCCAGGAGGTAGCCGAACAGCAGTATTTTGCCGAGAGAATCGGGTTTCTCCTGCCCAAGATTTCAATCAACGGGGAACTTCCGGCCTATCGCGTGGACGAGTCTTTTCGGTTTTTCGGGAACCTGCCTACCAAACGCATGATAAAAACGTCCGACTTCGATTTTAGCTCAAATATTCAATTGGACCAGAGTCTTATTACGGGTGGGGATTTGTCCATAACGGCCAATCTGCTGCGAAGTGATGCTGTCTATCCTGTTCGCGGCTTGGATGGAATCAGTCTGAATGATATCAGCGAACTTACGTCGCGCAGTTTTTTTAACTTTAGTTTCTCTCAGCCGCTCCTGAAACCCTCACAGGCAAAGTATGACCTCAAGAACAAACATGATGATCTGGAACTGGCGTTGTTGACCGGTCGTGAAGAGACGGCATCTCTGGAAATAGATGTGGCCGAGGCCTATTTGGGGCTTCTGCAACTCTCAATCGAACGCGAGATGGCGGCCGACAAATTCGAAAGCGCCAGATTGACAGCCGAAATTGACTCTATGAAACGTATCGATGGCATTGTGGCCGAGGAAGACTGGCTGGCCTCAGCTTCGGCCATGATCGACGCCGAACTGGACAAATACGATATCGACAACCAGTATTTTGACAAGCGGCGTATTCTGGCATCTTTGTTGGATATTAACGACCCGGAGGGGATCGAAGCAGAGATACCCGTAATCACCGAGGGCCCGGATCGTGACATTTTTGATCGCATGCTTGGTCGGTGGCAGGAGTCAATTTCTCTAAAACGAGCTGAGTACCAGTATTCCAAAGATCAACGGGCTTCGGATTTTTCTGTCTCCTCCCACGGATTGACCGGCAATCTCAAGGCAAATTACTCTTTGGGGAGAGGAACGGTTGAGACTGAAGGTTTCGACGACGATGACATCAAGACCAATAGTTGGGGTGTGTCGATCAACCTTACTTATCCGATCTGGGATGGTGGCGCTTCCTCGGCGGTCGTAAAGGCGGCTCGACTAAAAACCGAGCAATCACGTCTTGAACTCGAATCCGCCCGCAAGTCCGCTCGGGCCGAAGTCGCCAATCTGATAAACTCTGTCGATGTCGGTTACAGAAAACTGCAGGTTTTGCAAAGGCAGATTGAAATGACCCAGAATCGTCTCGATATTGCCACTTTTCGCCGCGATGACGGGCAGATTTCTGAAGTAGACTTCCTCTTAGTCCGGGTAGATTATCACGAGTCTCGCCGGAAATATGTGCAGGAACTAAAAAAGTATATCGTTGACAAGATCAACTTGGAATACCGTTATATCAGTTAATGGCTCAGAAGATACTCATTCGCACTCCCAATCACCTCGGTGATTGCATTATGGCCCTTCCCATGATAGGGGAGGTGCGCGAAGCATATCCCGGTTCCCAGGTTTCACTGCTGGCTCCCGCCATGCTCGCTGATGTCTTCAAACAGAATCTATCAGTCGATCAAATAATCTCCATTCCAAAAGAGCACCTTCACGGCCTGATCGCGGTGATGAAAATCAAGGAACTGATCCAGAATCATAAGTTCGATGTTGGTTATATTTTGCCACCGTCATTTGGTGCCGCGGCCGGGTTCAAGCTGGCCTCGGTTTCGGAGCGGATCGGATATGTGACCGATGGTCGTCGGTTGTTGCTGACCAAACCGTTGCCATCGCCAGAACCGATCAATAGCGAACATCGCAGCCGCCTCTATTTCAATCTCCTGTTGCGAGGCAGCGGGAACGAAATCGAATATGGGAATCCCAAGCTTTTTCTAAATGATACTGATATGGAATCAGCGGCCGCTATTCTGAGTCAGTTTAGAATCGAAGATCAACAACCGCTGGCCGTGATTGCTTTTCGTGCTGTTGCCGAATCTCGTCGATGGGGAATCGAAAATTACATCAAACTCACCAAGCAGCTGGTGGCCGATCACCGACTAAAAGTGGTGTTGGTAGGAACCGCAGGTGACCAATCCGACGGGGACCGCATTGTTGCGTCCGCCTCCACGGGTGAGGTTATAAATCTGGCCGGGAAAACCTCGATTCGTGATTCCGCCGCAATCATGTCTCACGCTTCGTTTTTTGTTGGCAACGATTCGGGTGCCGCTCACTTAGCTGCCGCAGTCGGTACCCCCTTGGTTGTACTTTCGGGTGCCGATGATCCCAAGTCGACGAGTCCGATCTCACCGCGCAAGCAGATTATCTATCTTGAAGAGCTCAATTGTATTAGCTGTGTGAAAAACAAATGTCCGTTAAAAGGTGACGACTCGATGCAGTGTATGACCGGAATCACGGTGGACATGGTCATGGCAGCCATTTCAAAAGTAGCCGAAGACTGATCCTTCGGCCGTTCGCTCCCTATTCAATCCAACAAAAATTCAAAGTTCCACTACTCTCGCTGCGTATAAATCAAGTGATGGATCAGTTTATTCCTAAGTTAGCGCTAGCCGAGTCGACCGGACCTCGATATTATAGAGATTGGCCTCAGTCGTCCTATTTCTGGTGAAAAAGGTGCCCTACTCTGTTGCTCGGATTCAGTGGTAATCGATTCCGCTCTTGGTAAGCTACTGTTGAACAACGGCTTGATAGACCGCGCCGCCTGTTCAGCCAAGGCCGGACGTTGAAAAAGTATCCTCGCTACAAGTGTGTTTTGCGGTGCAGTTGAGAACGGGCGACGTAAAGCCGCCCTCTACGCGGGATATTAGCCCCTCCCTGCGTAGGGCGGGGCTTGCCTCCGCCGATATTTCACCCCAATGGGGGGTTTTTCAACCGGTGCGATGAAGTGGGACCCCAATCTTAATCAGTCTACTATTGACAAAATTCGATGTTGTCGCTGCTTTTCCTGTCGGGAAAACTGCCCGAACGGAACGGTATCAATTCGCAATTCTCGCGTTTTGGAGTGGTTTAGCAACTCTTGGCGCAGGAGCTGCGCCGCCTAAATTACTGCTTGACAATTTTTTAGGAAATTTGTACCCTATAGATGTCAAGATGTGCGTTTTTTTGAAACTCACATATCAGAACTCAGACAATAAGTTCTTGTCCATAGTTTGGAGGAAAGGCAAATGATTCACAAAAAATCGTGGTTGGTGACAGTCTTAATGTCATTGCTATGCATTTGCTTTCTCTCTGTGCCTGCCTTTGCTGATGGCGGCGATGAAGATCCCTGGGATGCTGATGATGGAAACGGTGGCACCAATGGTGGTGACATTGGTAACGGCGACGGGGATGGCACGACCGGTTATCTCAAAGAATCTGACATTATTGGCCAGCTTGGCGGTGGTGGGTTCTTTGCGGGACTATTAATGAGTATCGTAGTAGAAATCTACGATTACCATTATGACATCCCGGAGAATACCGAAATCACATCATCGTATGTGAAAGAGAGAAGCATTGAAGTGAGTAGAATGTCCTACAGAAGTAGTGACGTCGCTCGATAGTTGATCCTTTAAAAAGTTGGAAAGTGATGGAAAGATCCTCACCGAAAATCACTTTTGATAACCGCCTCTTGGCCGTCGAGGAGCAGTTCAAACAACGCCAGTACAAACCGGCGCTGAAAGATATGGAGTCGCTTCAGGAAGTAGACTTCACTTCTCACGACTATGAATTGGCGCTCTATTACTTGTTAAGAGCAGAGGCCGGATTTTTCGAGGGCAACTACAAGACAGCCCTTGATGTCGGGTTGAAGTCAGCCAAAATACTGGCCGACTATCCTCTCAACAAGCGCTATGGGCGGATTCAACTAATCGTCTCCAAATGCTATTCCGCGTTGGGTGATCTCAAGAATGCTGAAATCAGGGCGCGGGATTCACTGTCAGCCTACCGAAGAGCTTCAGAAAAAATAGGGCAGGTCGACGCTCTCAACGAGCTCGCTCGTGTCAGCCACATTCGCTGTAATTATAATCTTGCGGCAGACTTCTTGGGCGATGCCATCGCCATGGTTGACACCGATCAGCGCAAAAAACATCAGTTCACCGGTAACCTGGCCATGATTGAAATCAGAGCCGGGAAGTGGGAGCAGGCCGAGCGAAACCTTGCCGCCTGTGTCGACTATCACACGGAGAACAAACAGGAATTCTCTCTCGCCCTGAATTATTTGTCACTGGCCTATTTGAACCTGCGCCAGCGACATTTTATCATGTCAGGGCGTCATCTCGACAACGCTCTGGAAATAATTAGTCGCCTCGGGCTGAAACGTGAAAAGATTATCTATCTTGAATACGCCGGCGAACTCGCCTTCGAAAAAGGTGACATGTTCAAGGCCAAGGCTCTGTTGAGCGATGCTTACCACAAGGGCCTCTTAATGGCCCCAAATTCTGCTTTGGTGACCCAGTCGGCCCGTCGTTTGGCCGAGGTCGAATTGGAACTTGATAACATTGACGAAGCTATGAAATTTGCGCAGAAAGCGCTGGAATTGTCATCAATGCTGGGTGAACGTTTGGAGATTGGCTTATCCAACAAAGTGATCGCCAAAGTCTTTGCCGCTCACTCTGATTTTACCGAGGCCTCGCGTTATATTGACCTGGCGGTGCAGGTGCTTCGCGAAGTCGGCGAACCGTTTGAAATGGCTCGTACGCTGACGGTCCTTGCTGAAATCAAAAGCAAGACCGGTTCCGAAGATTTGGAATCGCTGGTCAATCTGCACAAAGATGCGCTAAAGATATTCAAAGACCTTGACTTGGAATACTGGATGGCCGAAGAAAACTACCAAATCGGTATCCTTGGCTGTCAAAACGGCCGATTGGCTCAGGGATTCAGAAGACTGAACCGAGCCGAGAAGATATTCTCCAAACTCAATGAAGAAGCCAAAGTAAGATCGGTGGGGAGATTCCTGAGGTCCCTTTCTGATCAGGCTATTGCCCTTTCGGTTTCACAGGATAACCACTTTAAAGCTTTTGGCAATC
>JAUXBO010000006.1 GCA_030619345.1 Candidatus Zixiibacteriota bacterium
ACAGAACGACATGGCTACGATCCGACTTCTTACCCCGGACATCTCGACTTCTGGAAATTGATGGGTTTACCAATTTTTCGCAATCTTGGTTTGGAAAGGGTGTGGATAAAAGAGACGCCAGAATTCCTCGCCAAACGCTTCAAATCAGTAAAAATGGTGTCAGACCTGATTCAAGTTCTTTATTACAAAGCATATTTCCAATATAGAAAACCCTCTCCAAACGACAACTGGGACCTTAGGCGAGTATACTATCTTGATGTCTGTGATTACTTGGTATCGAACGATAGACGACTTATCGCCTTGGCTGATAACTGGAACGAGTCGCCCCACTGTGGTAAAATAATTCGGCTGTCAAAGTTTCTGAAGCATATTGATAGACAGTTCCTTCCAGCTCGAGCCCTGATCAACGACAGTGAGGCGATCACAGTCTCTACAAGGTTCCGTGGAAGGTGATATGTTTAATCTGATCGCTGGTGATAGCAACGCCCGTAGGGGAGAGATCGCCACGCCGCATGGTGTTTTTCAGACTCCGGCGTTCATGCCGGTTGGTACCTCCGGTGCTGTCAAAGCGCTGACATCGCAGGACCTCGAAGAATGCGGAGCCGGGATAATTCTTGGCAACACCTATCATCTGTATCTGCGGCCGGGGACGGAGATCGTCAAGAACCAGGGCGGGCTCGCTTCGTTTAACGGCTGGAACAAGCCAACCCTGACCGACTCTGGCGGCTTCCAGGTATTCTCGTTGAAAGACATCTCAAAGATTAATGACGACGGCGTTGAGTTTCAATCGCATTACGATGGATCGCGACATCTGTTCACACCAGAAAAAGTGATGGAGATTGAACATGATATCGGCGCCGACATTATCATGGCCTTCGATCAGTGCGTACCCTATCCCGCCGACAATAAACTTGCTGCCGAGGGTGTACGCAGGACTTACGATTGGGCTAAGCGATGCAAGGAGCAACATCAGCGTCTGCTTGAATGGCGGACCGGCGACATTAAGCCCAGTCTGTTCGGAATTGTTCAAGGCTCTGTCTACCCTGATTTGAGAACACAGTCGGCTGAGCAGATTGTGTCGCTGGACTTTCCCGGTAATGCAATCGGCGGCTTGTCGGTCGGTGAGACCAAAGGGGAGATGGAAGAGATGTTAGCGCACACGATCCAGTACCTGCCGGAGGAAAAACCGCGCTATTTTATGGGCGTCGGTTATCCAGAAGACCTTTTGATGGCCGTCTCTTATGGTGTCGACATGTTCGACTGCGTCCTGCCCACGAGAAATGCTCGCACTGGCTGTGTGTTTACTTCCGATGGCCCGCTGGTCTATCGTAATGCTTCGTATGCCGATGACAGCCGCCCGCTGGACCCCAACTGTGACTGCAAAGTCTGTCAGCGCTACAGCCGTTCCTACCTTCGTCATATGTATAACCAGTCAGAAATCACCGGGATGGTGTTAGCGACATATCACTCGACTTATTTCTTTCAAAATCTTATGCGGCAGATTAGAAGCGCGATCCAAGAGAGCAGATTTGCAGCTTTCCGGACTGACTTCCTGGAAAAATATAATTCCGGCGAATCAATCTAAAAGAGGCGAAGCGGAAACAAATAGCCAAGCGTAAAGCGGACGTTGCTCATGCGAGATTTGTACGTGTACTCTGAGTATTGCTTGCTTGCAAAGCGCGACTTGTAAGAAAAAACCGGTCGCATCTCAGTCACACCAAATTCGAGCGAGTATGCTTTTTGATATCGCAGCCCCATGGTGAGTCGGTAACCAACTGTCTTCTTGACATCAACATCGGTGACACCAAAATTCTCAATTAGTGAATCAGAAGCTCGCGAAGTTGGTTCAAAGAAATAGGAAGCGTAGGCAACCCCGGTCCCGATATAACCGGTCAGATGATCCGTTCCACGATAGTAGATTATGTCCGTTGCGAGAGTGATAGCGGAGAGGTCTCCATCGGGGAAGAGAGCCTTATTGATTTTGCCGAAATGGAATTCTATCGACGGACGCACGACAAACGGGTGGGCGACCAGCATTTCATATTTTATCGAAATATCCGGTGCGAGCGAGGTAACACCATTGGGGCTATTCATTCCGGCGGACAGATGCAGGCTCATGACTTCCAACGTGTCCTGTTGAATCGGATTCAAAGGATACAGTGGCAGAGCCATAATTGCGGCGAATAGGACGGATAACACAGGTACTCCTTAGAATATTGTTGTGCTCTCTATAATATAAACGTTTCCCGAGGCCAAAAAGTCAAAACGTTTTCGGCCAGCGCCTTAGGTTTATGGATAATTGATATCTTTTATTCTAATTTCGCTGAGTGGAAAAAGACGACCAATGTGGTTCGGGTAAAGTCGCTTGTGCCAATCTAAGTTGTTGATACACAACAACAAAAACTTCCGTTTTTGCCCCAAATTCGGTTGACAAGGAAGGCTAATACACTATATTAGTCGATTATATTTCTCGACTGTGAATAAATTCACAACCGCAAAATATAGCAAGACAAGGAATTATAAGGACGCTGAAGATAAACGGAGCATGAAATGAGCAAACCAACCGTCTATAAGAATTTCATCAATGGCCAGTGGGTAGAGTCCAGTTCTGGCGAAACATACGAAAATCGCAATCCCGCCAATACCGATGAAGTCCTCGGTGTTTTCCAGAAATCGAATGTTGACGATGTGAATGCGGCTGTTGCCGCCGCCGCCGAAGCCTACAAATCGTGGCGTCTTGTGCCGGCTCCCAAGCGCGGTGAAATTCTGTACCGAATTGCTTCCAAACTACTGGAACGCAAAGAGGAATACTCCGCCGACATGACTCGTGAAATGGGAAAGATAATTCACGAGACTCGTGGTGATACGCAGGAAGCTATCGACATGACTTTCTATATGGCCGGTGAGGGACGGCGTTTGTTCGGGATGACGACCCCTTCGGAAATGGTGGCCAAGTTCAATATGTCAATCCGTCAGCCTCTCGGAGTTTGTGCGTTTATAACACCCTGGAATTTCCCAATGGCAATTCCTTCGTGGAAAATGATGCCGGCGCTAATTTGTGGAAACACGATCGTGATCAAACCTGCTACCGATACTCCGCTCTCGGTGGTCAATCTCCTCAAAGTTTGCGAAGAAGAGGGAATCCCTCCGGGTGTGGTTAATATGGTTACCGGTTCGGGCAGCGCCATTGGTCAGCCGCTGATTGAGCACCCGGAAGTTAAAGTTGTTTCGTTTACCGGGTCGACGGCGGTCGGTCGCAAAGTGTCGCAGGCATGCGCGACCAATTTCAAACATGCCAGTCTGGAAATGGGCGGCAAGAATGTTCAGATTGTGATGGACGATGCCAATCTTGAGCTTGCGGTCGATGGCGCCCTTTGGGGAGCCTTTGGTACGACCGGTCAGCGTTGCACGGCCACCAGTCGTTTGATTTGCCACAAAGATGTGTACGGAAAAGTTTTGGAAATGCTTGCTAAGCGTGCCGAGAATCTGAAAGTCGGTAACGGCCTCGATGAATCGGTTCAGATGGGACCGGCTATCAACCAGCAGCAGTTGGACACGGTTCTGAGTTATATTGAGATTGCCAAGAAAGATGGCGCCCGCCTGGCCAGTGGTGGAAAACGCCTGACTGGTGGGGATTACGATAAAGGATTTTTTGTACAGCCGACGATCTTCGCGGATGTAACCCAGGACATGCGGATATGGAAAGAAGAGGTCTTTGGGCCCGTGCTTGCGGTAGCGAAGTTCGATACCTTTGAGCAGGCCATTGAAATGGCCAACGATACCGTCTACGGGTTGTCGGCGTCGATATTTACCCAGGATGTCAACCGTGCTTATACAGCCATGCGCGATGTCTATACCGGCATCTTCTATGTCAACGCTCCGACCATTGGGGCCGAGACGCACCTACCGTTTGGCGGAACCAAGGAGACCGGGAACGGTCATCGTGAGGCTTCGACTGCGGCCCTGGATGTATTTAGCGAATGGAAGTCGGTCTACGTTGACTTCTCCGGTAGTTTACAGCGACCGCAGATAGACAACCAGTAATTAGGAATTGTTGGTTTACGATATGGCTCAATACAAATTCATTACGGAGAGATCGACAGGAGTGCTTAAGCTCTATATGATTCTCCACATATGGAGGTCGTCTTCGATCTAACTTTACTCACAAAGGAATGTGAAACAAAGTTAGTATTGAAAATGTAACAATCGCTGTAATTATTTTGATTGGAGAATATGATGGCTAAGAACAAGAAGAAAATTATCATAATGGGTGCCGCCGGACGCGACTTCCATAACTTCAACGTTCTCTATCGCGATAACGCTGATGTTGAAATAGTAGCGTTCACTGCGACCCAGATTCCCGACATCGATGGACGTAAGTATCCGGCCAAGCTGGCTGGTAAACTCTATCCCAAAGGGATACCGATCCGCGACGAATCAGAATTGCTTTCGTTGATCGAAAAACATCAGATCGATGAAGTTATTTTCTCGTATTCCGACGTGCCTTACCAGTACATCATGGAAAAAGCCGCGATGGTAATGTCCGCCGGGGCCAGGTTTGCTGTCGAGGGTGGTGATCCGACCATGATAAGGTCAACAAAACCGGTAGTGGCTGTTTGTGCCATTCGTACCGGCTGCGGCAAATCACAGACGACTCGCAAGGTTGCGGAAGTACTTCAGGCGATGGGCAAGAAGGTGGTTGCAATCCGTCATCCTATGCCGTACGGCGATCTGGTCAAGCAGGCCTGCCAGCGTTTTGCTACTCTGGCCGATCTCGACAAGCACAAATGCACTATTGAGGAGCGCGAAGAGTACGAACCGCATATCATGAGTGGTATTGTTGTTTATGCCGGTGTTGACTATGAGATGATTATTCGCGAAGCTGAAAAAGAAGCGGATGTTATCCTCTGGGACGGTGGTAACAATGATATGTCGTTCTATAAATCGGATCTTCTGATAACGGTTGTAGACCCGCATCGCCCGGGACATGAATTGAGCTATTATCCCGGCCAGAACAATTTGCTTATGGCCGACATAATCGTGATCAATAAGATCGATTCGGCCGATCCGGAATCAATCTCCGAGGTTCGGTCCAATATTGCTGCCTACAATCCGGATGCAACGGTGATCGAAGCAGCTTCGCCGGTCTCGGTCGATGATCCTTCGCTGATCCGCGGTAAGAAAGTTCTGGTAGTTGAAGACGGCCCCACCCTGACGCACGGCGAAATGACTTATGGCGCCGGCGTTGTTGCGGCTGATAAATTCGGAGCCGCCGAGTTGGTAGATCCAAGACCGTACACGGTCAAGTCAATCACGGAGACTTTCAAAAAGTATCCCGATATCGGAATGTTGCTGCCAGCCATGGGGTATGGCGACAGCCAGGTCAAAGACCTCGAGACGACTATCAACAAGACGAAATGCGATTCAGTGATTATTGCGACGCCAATTGATTTGAGTCGAATCTTGAAAATAAAGAAACCGGCCGTGCGTGTTTTCTATGATCTACAGGAAATCGGCTCACCGAACCTGACTGAAACCCTCGGAGAGTTTTTCACAGCTAAGCCAAAGAAGAAGGCTGCGAAAGGTTCGAAGAAGAAATAGAGAAGTGACAGGAAAGGGTCGGTAACCACCGGCCCTTCCTAATTTGGACGACGATCTGATGCGTGAGCTTGATATTCATAAAAAGGCAGTTATCGCACTCGGCGGAAATGCGATCACCACGCCCGGCCAGGAGGACACCATTTCCAACCAGTTCGCAAATACGCGAAAGTCGCTGGATGGTGTCGTGGAACTGGCTCGGCGGGGATACGGGCTGGTTGTCACCCACGGGAATGGTCCCCAAGTCGGTAACGCGCTGCTTCGCATTGAACTGTCTCGGGGTAAGGCACCTGTTCTGCCATTGGGAGTGTTGGTGGCCGATACGGAAGGCGGGATGGGTTACATGTTAGCTCAGTCGTTGCAAAACAGATTGAGACAGGAAAAAATCGACCGACCGGTGGTAACTTTAATTACACAAATGCTGGTGGATGAAAACGATCCTGCGATAGATAATCCGACAAAGTTTATAGGACAATTCTATACCGAGCAGGAAGCTGGACTTTTTTCTGAAACACGCGGGTGGAAGATGAAGAAAGATGCTGATCGCGGCTGGCGCAGAGTTGTTCCTTCGCCCAAACCGATCAGGGCCATGGAGGCAGAGACGATTAAAATGCTGGTTGAGTCCGGGACCATCGTCGTTGCTGGTGGGGGCGGAGGAATCCCTATCTATGTCGATAAGCATGGGTTCCTTGAAGGCATTGACGCCGTTATTGACAAAGACCTCGGGGCGGCTGTCATCGGTGCCGAAATAGGTGCTCAGGTACTCTCAATTCTGACCTCAATCGACAAGGTAGCAATAAACTTTGGGACAAAAGATGAAAAGTCGCTTGGGACTATCTCATTGGCGGAGATGGAAAAATATTATGAGGAAGGGCATTTCCCTGCTGGTTCAATGGGACCAAAGGTGCGAGCAGCGATTCAGTTTCTAAAAAGCGGCGGTGAGTTGGTGACGATTACTTCCCTTGAAAATGCCTCACAGGCAATAGACGGTGATGTTGGTACGAGAATTAGACAGAACTGATATGAACGGACTCTTTGCTCAGGTGATTGAGTCTATCTTGGCAAAGGGCTCGGTTTACGAAGTTGGCGGTGCCGTAAGGGACCAGTTCCTTAACCGGCGGCAAGTCATCAAAGATCACGATTATTTGGTAACAGGAATACCGTACGACGATCTGACTCGCATTCTCCGTAAACATGGAAAAGCCGATCTGGTCGGTAAGAGTTTTGGTGTGATTAAGTTCACGCAGTTTAGTGGAGAGAACTCAGTCACATTTGATATTTCACTGCCGCGCCGTGAATATTCGACCGGTACCGGGCACCGGGAGTTCGAAGTAGATTATGATCCGGAGATTACGGTCGAAGATGACCTTGCTCGACGGGACTTTACCATTAACGCCCTGGCCTTTGAGTTGGGTGAGCAGAAACTGATTGATCCTCTTGGCGGAAAAAAAGATATAGAAAACGGATTGATTCGGATCGTCTATCCTGAGTCATTCAATGATGATCCTCTGCGGATGATGCGCGCCATACAATTTGCCGCTCGGTTCACGATGGAGATCGAACCGGAAACCTATCAGGCCATCTGCGACAACGCCCAACTTGTTGAAACTGTATCCCCCGAACGAATTTCAGAAGAACTCAATAAATTGTTGGAGCTGTCGGAAAATCCATCGATAGGATTCAAGCTCATGCGGGAAACAGGTCTTCTAAAATATGTATTGCCGGAATTGGAAGAGTGTGCTGGTGTAGAGCAACCCGGCGGATATCATAAGTATGATGTCTTTGAACACACGATGCAGATAATTGATGCTGTTCCAGCACGACTGAGACTTCGTCTCGCGGCACTCTTCCATGATATAAATAAACCGCAGGCCAAGAGAATTGTCGAGGGAGGCGCGACATTTTATGGTCACGAGAACCAGGGTGCCCGCACCGGAGCTAGTGTTATGCGAAGGCTGCGTTACTCCAACGAGTTGATCGAACAGGTCGCCACTCTCGTAGACCGTCATATGTTTACCACCGAGGTGTCCGATAAGGGGATGCGGCGGCTGATGCGTCGCGTAAGTATCGAATTGATCTTTGATTTGCTCGACCTGCGAAGAGCCGATGTTGTGGCTCAGGGTATGGGTGGAACAACGGAGGATGTTGACGAATTTGAACAGCGTATACGGGATGAAATTGAGAAAAAGCCACCGTTGGGTCTCGGTGATCTGGCCATTGATGGATTACGGATTATGGAACTCTTTTCCATTCAGCCCGGACCTGAGATTGGAAAGATTTTAGATTTCCTCATGGAGCGTGTTCTTGATGACCCGGACAACAACACTGCTTCAAAACTGGAGTCACTGGCAAAAGAATTTTGTGAAACAGATTCTCATAAAGGAATAACCGATGAAGATTCATGAGTACCAGGCCAAGGAGGTTTTTGCTGAAGCCGGTATCCGCGTGCCTAAAGGTGAAATGGTCACGACTCCTAACCGGGCCGAAGAGTTGGCCAGAGAGTACAATGCACCGGTGATGGTTAAGGCTCAGGTTCATGTAGGCGGACGTGGAAAAGCTGGCGGAGTCAAGTACGCCGAGACTCCGGAAGCAGCTCGTGTGCTTGCCACCCAGATATTGGGAATGGATATTAAGGGTCTGGAAGTCAAAAGAATCCTGGTCACGGTGGCTGAAGATATAATTACCGAGTCATACCTGGGCATAATTCTGGATCGGGTGTCAAAGCGACCGGTCATTATGGTCTCGCCCGCCGGCGGAGTCGACATTGAAGAAGTTGCCGCTAAGACGCCTGAAAAAATATTCAAACTGGCCGTCGATCCACAGCTCGGACTTCGGTCGTATCAGGCTCGCAACCTTGCCTACAAACTATATCGTGATCCGCTTCAGGTTCGGAAAGCAACTGACATTATCTTGAAGCTGTATGATGTGTTTTGGAAGGTCGACGCGTCTCTAGTCGAAATCAATCCGCTCATCACCAATACCTCCGGCGATGTTATCGCTATTGACGGCAAGATAAACATTGATGATAATGCATTGTACAGGCAAAAAAATATCGAACAGATGCGAGATATTGATTCTGAGGAACCCTCGGAAGTAGAGGCACGCGAAGGTGACCTCTCATTTGTGAAACTCGACGGAAACATCGGCTGCATTGTAAATGGTGCCGGACTTGCTATGGCAACTATGGATCTGGTCAAGCGTTATGGCGGCGAACCGGCCAACTTCCTTGACATCGGCGGGTCTTCCAATCCTCAAAAGGTTGTGACGGCCATGCGGATCATCCTGTCTGATCCCAAGGTCGAATCTATCCTGATAAATATTTTTGGCGGAATTACCCGCTGTGACGATGTCGCCAATGGCATCGTTGAGGCCTTCAAGCAACTGGACTTGAAAGTGCCGGTAGTAGTTCGCCTCACTGGAACCAATGAAGAAAAAGCCAGACAGATTCTCAAAAAGGTCAAGCTTCCTTACGGCGATACGCTCGACGATGTCGTGAAAAAGGCAATTGAACTTGCAGAGACAACGTCATAACGGAAAGTGAAGAGGATTATATAATGTCTGCTTTTATAAATAAAAAAACTAAGCTCCTGGTTCAGGGGATCACCGGCCGTGGTGGTTCTTTTCATGCTGAACAGATGAAGGCCTATGGTACGAACGTGGTAGCCGGTGTTACACCCGGCAAGGGTGGAAGCAAAGTCGCCGGAATTCCGGTCTTCAACTCTATGGAAGATGCAGTAGCTAAAACAAAAGCTAATACTTCCGTGATTTATGTACCTCCGGTCTTTGCGATCGATGCAATTTACGAAGCGGTCGACGCCGGAATAAAACTGGTCATTTGTATCACTGAAGGTCTTCCGGCCAATGACATGATGAAGGTATATCCGTACGTGAAAAATCACGGCGCACGATTGATCGGTCCGAACTGTCCCGGACTGATTTCACCGGGTGAATCAAAGGTTGGCATTATGCCAGCTTCGATTGTCAAGAAGGGCAACATTGGCGTTGTCTCGCGCTCTGGTACGCTGACCTACGAGGCAATCTGGGCTCTTACCGAAGCCGGTATGGGGCAGACGACCTGTGTTGGAATTGGTGGTGATCAGGTTATTGGCACCAACTTTATTGATTGTCTGGAAGCATTTGAAAAAGATCGTTCCACCAAAGGTATCGTAATGATTGGTGAGATTGGCGGCACCGATGAAGAAGACGCCGCGAAGTATATCAAAAAGTACGTCACCAAGCCGGTGGTCGGTTTCATCGCTGGTCAGGCGGCTCCTCCCGGAAAAAGAATGGGGCACGCCGGTGCTATCATCTCCGGCGGCAGTGGGCTGGCCATAGACAAGATAGCGGCCCTAAATAAAGTCGGCGTTCCGGTGGCGTTATCGCCGATCGAGATACCGGGACTGATGAAGGAGCTTCTGTCCGGCGACAAAAAGTCTGTGATAAAAAACAATTTGAAAAAGTCGATTTCGAAAAGAGTAGCTGCCGGTAAGACCAGTCCCGTTAAGTCAAAAAAAACGACAGCGGTTAGATCAGGTCTAAAAAAAGCAGCCAAGGCGACAAGTAAGACAAGAATTGTAAAGAAATAAATGAGAATGTTGAACCGACATAAAGATGTGCCCATCGAGGAAACGTCATGACAGAATCAAAAACGGCCGGAGCGCCTGAAAGCAAACCGGCGAGTAAGTCCAAATATGATTATACCAACGGCCCCATGCCGCTGGAAATCAATCTGAGTTGGTGCAAGGCATGCAATCTTTGTATCGCCTTGTGTCCCAAACAAGTGTTTGAGCCGGATCGGGATGGCAAGCCAGTCCAGGTGCGCCCGGACGACTGTACCCAGTGTACAATCTGCTGGGTCCATTGTCCCGACTTTGCCATTACATCGAACTACAAGTAGGAGAGAACAGGCAAGTGGCAAACAAAAAAAAGAAACTCATGCAGGGTAATATGGCCTGCGTTGAGGGAGCCATCTATTCCGGAATGCAGTTCTTCGCCGGTTATCCGATAACTCCTTCAACTGAAATCGCCGAGGGATGCTCGAGAGAGTTGCCCAAAATTGGCGGACGCTTTATCCAGATGGAAGATGAGATTGGCTCGATAGCTGCGGTTATCGGTGCCTCGATAGCCGGAATGAAATCATTCACGGCAACTTCCGGACCGGGTTACTCGTTGATGCAGGAGAACCTTGGGTACGCTTTCATCACTGAAACGCCCCTGGTGGTAATAAACGTTCAGCGCGGTGGTCCTTCGACCGGTCTCCCGACCAAAGTATCCCAGTCCGACACGATGCAGGCGAGATGGGGGCCACACGGAGACTATGCGGCGATTGCCGTGGCACCCTCGACAGTTCAGGAGTGCCATACCGAAACCGTGAGAGCCTTCAACCTTTCAGAACGATTCCGTACCCCGGTGACAATTCTGCTGGACGAGGTAATCGGTCACAGTCGCGGAGTAATCTCGCTTCCGGAGAAAGGGGAGCTTGAGGTTTATAATCGCGTTAAGCCGACCGCTTCACCGGAAGAAGTTTTACCGTTCGAAATGACTCCGAATCTGGTTTCTCCTATGGCCGGATACGGTGAAGGATATCGCTTTCATGTGACCGGTTTGACACACGACGTTCACGGATTTTCGACCAACCGCTCGGATGAGATTTTCCCGAAACTCGATAAACTCCACAATAAGATTCTCAACTATCGCGATGAAATATCCAAACTTCGAATAGAAAACATGGACGATGCCGAGGTTGCTTTTATATCCTACGGTTCGGTCTCACGAGCTGCACTGCAGGCCACGGCTATCGCACGCGAAGCGGGAGTAAAAGTTGGGTGTATTCAATTGTATACTATCTGGCCATTTCCGGAGAAGGAACTTCGCCAGATTTGTGCCAATTGCAGCAAAGTCATTGTCGGCGAATTGAACATGGGACAGATTATTCACGAGATTGAGCGGGTCCTCCCCGGCGACATTGAAATTCACGCCAAACAACGCTACGACGGTGAGATTATGACCCCGATGCAGTTGCTTGAGAAACTCGAGGAGGTGCTGTAATGGCCACCGTGACGAAACAAAAATCCGATGTAGTTCTCGATTATCTAAGACCGGGTAAGAAGTTTCCATCGGTCTGGTGCCCCGGTTGCGGTAACGGAATTGTGATGGGTGCTCTGATAAGAGCCATCGACAAACTTGGTTGGGACCGCGACAATATCGCCATGGTCTCCGGAATCGGTTGCTCAAGTCGACTGCCGATCTACCTCGATGTTCATACTCTGCATTCTACTCACGGCCGCGCTCTTCCTTTTGCTACCGGTATAAAGTTTGCCAAACCGGGGATGAAAGTAATTGTAGTGACCGGAGACGGCGACGCTCTTGCTATTGGCGGCAATCACTTTATCCACGCCTGTCGGCGTAATATCGATATTACCGCGATTCTTATTAATAATAATATTTATGGTATGACCGGCGGTCAGGGTTCTCCGACAACGCCGGCAGAAAAAATATCCACCACTACGCCGTTCGGTAATGTCGAAAAGCAGTTCGATCCGTGCCAATTGGCGATTGGTGCCGGTGCGAGTTATGTCGCCCGTACGACTGTGTATCATACGCCACACATGGAAAAAATGCTGTTGGCCGCGTTGGAGCACAAAGGTTTTTCGCTGGTCGAGGCTGTATCCAATTGCCATACCTATTTTGGTCGTCTCAATCGCCAGGGTGATGCTGTGGCTATGCTCAATCTCTTCAAGGAGAATTCTGTGATGAAGGGCAAGGCTTCGAAGATGACCGATGAAGAACTAAAAGGAAAATGGGTTCTCGGGACCCTCCATGAACACGAAGCGACTGAATTCTGCGATGAATATCAGAAGTTAGTCGATGCTCAAATGAGTAAGAGAGGCTGATATGGGATACAAATTCATCGACAGAATAAAAGTTCCCGAAGATCGATTCGAACTCAGACTCTCCGGTTCAGGAGGGCAGGGGATGATCTTCGCGGCCGTTGTGCTTGGTGAGGCGATTGGTCTGGCTGAAGGCAAGAATGTTGTCCAGTCTCAGTCTTATGGCCCCGAAGCACGCGGGGGAGCCTCGAAAGCGGATGTTGTCATTTCAGCCAATGAGATTTTTTATCCCAAGGCAATGAAGTTGGATATGCTGCTGGCCATGACCCAGGAGGCGCTGGATTCTTACTTGAAGGACCTCAAGGAAGACGGTGTCCTGATCGTCGACACTTCGCTCGTGACCGACATACCGGTGGATAATTACTACGGTCTTGATTTTACCCATTTGGCGAAAAATGAGGTCGGACATATTATGGTAGCCAATGTCGTTGCCCTCGGAGCTATTTCCTGTTTTACGGGAATCGTGGGTAAAGAAGTGCTCACCAACGCCGTGCTGAAGCGTGCGCCACGGGGAACCGAAGACAAAAACCGAAAGGCGATTGACGTTGGTTTCGAGGAAGCCTCGAAATTGAAAAAATAGACGCCCTTAACATATGGGAGATGTTTTGAGCAAGACCCTTTTGATGATTAAGCCGGACGCGACCAAGAGAAATCTGATTGGTCACGTCATATCAAGACTTGAGAAAGCGCGCTACAACGTTGTCGAAATGAAGATGTTGCAGCTTACCGAAGAACGCGCACGCCAGTTTTATGCTGTCCACGAAGGCAAACCGTTCCTGGATTCTCTCGTGAGTTTTATGACTTCGGGACCGATTGTTGCCATAGCGTTGGAGAAAGAGAATGCGGTTGAGGATCTTCGCGCGTTAATAGGTGCCACCGATCCAGGGAAGGCCGCCTGCGGCACGCTTCGTGACGAAATCGGCTTGGATATTGAGAAGAACTCGGTCCACGCCTCGGATTCCGATGAAAATGCGGCCATAGAATTCGCCTTTCATTTCGGTTGAGACTGAACACTATGATTAATCGAGGTCGTAAATGAGCATTCGGTTGGCTTACGGCGACACACCGATAACCCTGAGTGTGCCGCGCACGGTGGAACTCCATGAGTATTCACCGAGGACAGTTGACCGCCCTTTGAGTTTTGAAGAGTTTAAAGACCTTTTTATGCAATGCGGCGGATCGACAAAATTGTCGGCACCGTCGCTTCTTTTTGTAATCAATGACGGCCACCGATCCACGCCGACAGCCTTCATTCTGGATTGGCTGGACCGGATTGATTCTACCGTCCTGGACAGAGCGTACTTCCTCATAGCAACCGGCACCCATGACTCGCCGTCTCGGTTTCATTACGACAGCATTTTTGGAAAGCAGTATGATCGTGTCAAAGCGAGAGTACTTGTACATGATGCCCGCGACTACGATTCTATGGTCAAGGTTGGCGACGATCCCCTGGGCGGTGATGTCTGGATTGACCGTCGCTTAGTCGACGCTGACAATGTGATTGTGATAAACTCCACCGAGCCACACTACTTTGCGGGATTCAGTGGTGGACGCAAGTCGTTTTTCCCCGGCCTAACCGACCTCGCCACGGTCGAACGCAATCACAACCTGGCTAATTCACTCGACTGTGCGCCCCTGAAGTTGAACGGTAACCCGTTGGCGGAACATCTTGAGAAACTCATCGGGCTAATTGACCTTGATAAAGTTCTTTCCATTCAGGTAGTCTTCGACGCTGTCGGAAAAATCGTAAAAACCTGTATTGGCGAATTGCATGAATCCTTCCGCAGTGCCACAGCCGTTTCGGAGAGTATCTATGTCCATGAAATCAATGAGCAGTATGACATCGTGATTTGTGAGATGCTGCCGCCGCTTGACAATAGTCTCTATCAAGCACAAAAGGGGATAGAAAATTGCCGTGCTGCGGTAAAACAAGGCGGAGCCGCAATAGTTGTCTCGCATTGCGGCGGCGGGGTGGGGTCAAACCACTTCTTCGAATTAGCCGGCCAATGGGATGCAGAGAAAAACTGTTCCAGGGATGGTAAGGTTAGATTCGGTTCTCATAAATTGTCACGAATAAACGCATTAGCCCGCGACATGACAGTTGGCATTTGTTGTGAAGTCGATGCCGACTCTGTTCGTCGGGTGTTTTATACTCCTGTCTCAGATCTGAATGACTTCGTATCGGAAAGGGCGAAGCAAAAAGCAACTGTGCTGCTGGCGGTCGTCCATGATGCTGGAAATGTAGTTTTGAAAAGACCCATATAATATATTACTATCGTAACTGGAGGAAAGATGAACAAAAAGATAGCAGTTATCGGCGCTGGAAATGTGGGCGCAACGTGCGCGCTGTATCTGGCTGAAGCAAACTTTGCCGACATCGTTTTAGTCGATATCGTTGAGGGAACGCCGCAGGGCAAGGGACTTGATCTGACCCAGGCCGGGCCGGTCCGCGGTTACAATGCGATGGTCTATGGAACCAACAAGTTCGCTGACATCAAAGGTGCTGACATTGTCATCATGACCGCCGGTCTGCCGCGCAAACCGGGCATGACTCGTGAAGACCTTCTGACGAAGAATGCCGATATCGTTGGTTCGGTAGCAAAACAGATCAAGAAGTATGCCCCCAAGAGCTTCGTGATTGTTGTCTCAAATCCTCTTGATCTGATGACTTTCCACATGCAGAAAGTAACTGGCTTTCCGACAAACCGCGTTGTCGGTCAGGCCGGAATTCTTGACTCCATCCGTTTCCGCGCTTTCATCGCAATGGAACTCGGCGTCGCGATGACCGATATCCAGGCGGTGGTTCTTGGTGGACATGGTGACACGATGGTTCCGCTGATTAAGTACACCACGGTGTCCGGTATCCCGATCAGCGAATTGATTGACAAAGATAAGATCAAGGCGATGGCTGACCGAACCCGGATGGGCGGAGGCGAAATCGTAAAACTGCTTAAGACCGGTTCGGCATATTACGCCCCGGCGGCAGCCTCGGTTGATATGTGCAAGGCGATTTTCAACGACGAGAAAAAAGTCCTGTGTGCCTCGGCTTACCTGACCGGTCAGTATGGTATTAAAAACATCTATATTGGCGTGCCGGTTATTCTCGGCGCCAACGGCATTGAGAAGATTCTGGAACTAAAACTCGGTAAGAAAGATCAGGCGGATTTGCAGAAATCGGCCAAGACCTACAAAGAACATCTAAAGATATTCGGCTACTAGGAGGAATGAGTTAGAATGGCCAAATACAAACATATTGTCGTCCCCAAAGACGGCAAAAGAATCACGATCAAAAACAAGAAGCTGAACATCCCCAATAACCCGATCATCCCCGTGATCGAAGGGGACGGGATCGGTCGCGACATTATGGAAGCAACCCGTCGGGTTGTCGATGCGGCGGTCAAGAAAGCGTACAAGGGTAAAAAACGTATTGTCTGGATGGATGTCTATGCCGGTGAACAGGCCAATGAACTCTACAAAGAGTGGCTGCCTCAAGAGACGGTGGATGCTATCAAGAAGTATGTTGTTGCCCTCAAAGGCCCACTGACCACGCCGATTGGCGGCGGCTTTCGCTCGCTTAATGTTTCGCTCCGTCAGTTGATGAATCTGTATGCCTGCGTTCGTCCGGTGAGCTATTTCAGAGGGGTTGGCTCCCCGGTGGTTCACCCGGAGAAACTCGATGTGGTCATTTTCCGCGAGAATACCGAAGACGTCTATGCCGGTATTGAGTGGAAAAAGGGCTCCAAGGACGTCAAGAAAGTCATCAATTGGCTGAACAAAAACATGAAGACTTCGATTCGCACCGATAGCGGCATTGGCGTCAAGCCGATCTCTGTAACCGGGACGAAACAATTGGTCCGCAAAGCGATCCAGCACGCGATTGATAATAAACTCGGTTCGGTGACGCTTGTCCACAAGGGCAACATTATGAAGTACACCGAGGGAGCGTTCCGCGACTGGGGATACGAACTGGCCAAGAAAGAATTCCGCCGTAAGATCGTCACCGAGGACGAGCTCTGGTCGAAATACAAAGGGAAGATGCCCAAAGGCAAAGTCCTTATAAAGGACCGTATTGCGGATTCGATGTTCCAGCAGGTACTCTTGCGTCCGGACGAATACGATGTGCTCGCGACGCCGAATCTCAACGGCGACTACCTTTCCGATGCTTGCGCGGCGCAGGTTGGCGGACTCGGTATGGCGCCGGGTGCGAACATCGGTGACTACATCGGACTGTTCGAAGCGACCCATGGTACTGCACCGAAATATGCCGGCAAAGATATGATCAATCCCGGATCATTGATTCTGTCGGCCTGCATGATGCTTGATTACATGAAATGGGATAAAGCGGCCGTAATGATCCGGAAGTCTTTGCAAAAGACAATCGACAAAAAAACGGTTACTTATGATCTTGAACGCCAGATGAAAGGCGCGAAAAAGGTCGGTACTTCACAGTACGCGACCAACATCATCAAGAACATGCGCTAACGGACGAAGTCCGTTTTATGCTTCGCCCGCGTCGTGGGCGAGAGCTTCGCATCTGATCTTGATATTACGAGTAGGGCAGGACCCCCGCGGTCCTGCCTTTTTCTTGTCTCGTTCCGTCAGGTTTTGTAAGCTGAAGGCGGGTATGACCTGACGGAAACTCTTAATCACTGGCTAAGTGTCAGGTCACACTCCGCCGGTGGCGGATCAAGACCTGACACAACTTCCCCTAACCTTCAAGTTACCCTGAGCGGAGTCGAAGGGTGGTTGTGGTTGGCGGACGTCCCCGTCTGCCAACATTCCGACTTGGGCTACCAGGTCTGAACCGTGCACGAGGACGTACGCCGGGCACTGAATGTCGGGACCGCAAGGGTCTCCGACCTACGGAATTCACTTCACCTTTCTAATTGACTGGAAATTCCACTATCTCCATATTTGGTGATTCCAAAGGAGGAACTCATGGAATTCCTGATGCTCCTAATTGTCCTGCTGCTAATCGCGATCGCCGTAGCCGGTACCGTTGTGTACTATTTCCGCAAACCAATTGATAAAATTTTCGGTCGGATTATCGGCGAAGATTTGTCTTCCGCATGGCGGAAGTTCATACTTTTTGCATTGCTGGTGGTCGGTGTTTCTTCGGGTGTCAATGTCTGGCGACTGGAGAAATATATTGCGGCACCAGAAGGGGAAGTGGTAAAGGTCTTGACCCCTGAACTGTGGGGGCTGCATATTTACAGTACGATTATGGGTACGCTCGGCGGTCTGGCCTGGGCGTTATTTCTATTTTTTGTGGTCGCTTTGATCGCGTTTGTAATTGTCAGAAAGAAAGAGGGTTCGGCTTAAGAATATTGGCAGGATCGCAGGGATCCTGCCCTACGTGTACTGTTTCTGTTCGGCGCGTTGTTCCGGAATACGAATAACGTTGACAGTTTGCACCATATGATGTTATCTTGAAATGTAATTTAGAAGATTACGCATCCTCGTCTTGCTTCCTGCGAATGTAACTTACCATTTCGATTGGAGCAATCTTATGTCAAATACGAAACATATCTTGTGGTGTCTGATCGTGTCAGCCTTCTTTCTGACCATGGGTGCGGGAGGTACGGCCAGAGCGCAATGCATCTGTCCTTTTCCCGGTGATGTTAATGCCACCGGCGCTATCGACATTGCCGATCTTACCTATATTGTAGACTATATGTTTGTGGGGGGCCCGGCGCCGGTTTCAGACACCGATTGTCCATCGCCAAATCGGGCCGACCTGGACTGCAATTTAGGGGTTGATATCGCCGACCTGACTTACATGGTTGACTACATGTTTGGCGGGGGAGAAGCGCCGTGCAATCCGTGTGATTTCGAACAAGCGCCCGATGGTGATATCATACCTCTGGATTCACTGGAGTTTTTGGCCGAGCACTTGTTCAATGCCGTCTATGATAGTGGCTACTCCGTATTTGTGTACACCAATCAGGCTGGTCACACAACCGAGGACCCCTACACTTATATGTCAGGCGATACGCTGGTCGAAGATTTCCTGATGTCGCATGAAAACGATTCCGCCTTTATGTTAGTTTTTACACCGGTCAAAAATGGTCAGTTTGATTTTGATCAGTGGCAATTTGATGGGGATAGCCCGTCCATCTCCGGTTTCCGCGCGGGGAGTTTCACAATTCCCTCCAATCTCTGTGCGACAAGCGGCAGTAGTTGTTCACCCTCAAACGTTGTAATCCAGGGGAATACAGTTACCTGTGCCGGACAGTCCTTTACTTTTAACAGTCCGAGTCCATTGTCACCCACATTGCAACAGCGACTGAGTCAGACTTATAATAATCCGCCACCAATGTTGACTGCACAACAGATATCAACCGCTTGCGGTGAAGGTGCCCTGAGTTTCGGTAACTACCGAATCACCAGCGTGTCGTTTTATCGCACGCGGAAGCTGACTTCAGGGGGACATACTTATATGTGGAAGCAGATCTATAGCTTCTACTTTGAAAATAGTTGGGAGTATGATTGTCCCGATGGGCCACAAAAACACGAGTTGTTTTCATGGTGGAACACTTACAGTTATTTTTGGATCGATGGGACATTGAACTCATCCAGCTACCGCAGGAATTACTATCACTATACCTATCCGTAAACTGGAGGGTCGTTACTACCCCTGCTCGCTGATTATCCGCAACGTGTCCCGGGCGATCATTAGCTCTTCGTTGGTCGGGATAACCAGTGTCTTAACGCTCGCACTGTCGGATGAAATGTCGACTTCCGTTCCGTGCACACCCTCATTTTTCTCGGGATTAAGTCTGATCCCGATAAAACTCAAGTCGTCACAAGTTTGCGAACGCACCAGGGGAGAGTTCTCCCCGACACCCGCAGTGAAAATCAAAGCGTCGACCCCGCCCATCGCGGCGGCGTAAGAACCAATATATTTTTTGAGACGGTAGCAGTAAATGTCGAGTGCTAATTTACTCTTGGTGCTGCCTTCTCCCACCGCTTCGATTATCTCGCGCATGTCGGATGATTGGCCGGAGATGCCAGACAGACCGGAATGCTTGTTCAACAAGGTATTGGCTTCATGCAGCGAAAGTTCCTCGCGGGCCATGATGTGAAGGATGATGGCTGGGTCGAGATCACCCGAACGGCTCCCCATGAGGAGTCCTTCCAGCGGAGTGAACCCCATTGAAGTATCAACAGAAATGCCCTTGTCAATGGCTGTGATTGAGGCACCGTTGCCAAGATGACAGGTAATCAAGCGTAGCTTGCTTGAATCCTGACCGAGCATGGCTGTTGCTCGTTCAGCGACATACTTGTGCGAGGTTCCGTGGAATCCGTATCTACGGATACTATAACGCTTGTACATGACATAGGGAATACCATAGATATACGCATGGGTTGGCATCTCATGGTGGAAGGCGGTATCGAACACAGCTATTTGTGGGATTCCCGGCAGCGTTTTCATGCAGGCATTTATTCCGCGAATGTTGTGCGGATTATGCAGCGGAGCCAGTTCTATCAGTGAGCGAAGTTCAGACATCAGTTCCTGGGTAATCAGTACCGACTCGGTAAATCTCTCACCACCGTGCACCACCCGATGACCTACCGCCTCGATTTCGTTTTTGTCACTGATAACACCGTGATTTTCCGACAGTAGCATCGATATTACATACTCGACCGCCACGATGTGATCGAGTACCTCGGCAGAGACAGTCACTTCGGGCCGGTCGTAAGGTTTATGTGTTATTACCGAGGCCGACATTCCTATCCGCGATACCATCCCTTTGGCCAGGGATACCTCGGTGTCGGAATCAATGAGTTGGTACTTGACCGAAGATGACCCGCAGTTGATGATAAGAATCTTCATCGGACGACCTCCGAGACATGATCGTTATTGCCGTTGGAAGAAACAATTTTATTGCCCTCTTCGTCGTATTCAAAAAAGCCGGAACCGGATTTCACGCCGAGATGTCCGGCCCGGACCATTTTCCGGAGCAGCGGGCAGGGGTTGTACTTATGCTCGGAAAGCTCGCCCAGGAGATTTTCCATCCATGCCATGACCACATCGAGGCCCATCATATCGGCCAGTGTGAGCGGTCCGACATTGAAGCCGAACCCAAGTTTCATGGCATCGTCAATATCATCGGCAGTGGCTACGCCTTCCATCAAGACGTGCATCGCTTCGTTAAGTAACGGCACAATGATTCGGGTCGTAACATAGCCGGGGTACTCATTTACCGTGATCCACTTCTTGTCAAGAAGCTCCGCGAATTGAACGGCTTTCTCGAATGTTTCCTTGTCCGTTTTTAGTCCCTTGACAATCTCCACCAGCGGGATTTTCGTAACCGGATACAAAAAGTGCATTCCAATAATCTTCGCCGGTCGCTCCGTAGCGGCGGCAATCTCGGAGATCGACAGGGTACTGCTGTTGGTAACCAGCAGGGTGTCAGGTTTACAGATAGAATCAAGTTTATCGAACAGGGCTTGTTTGGTGTCCAAATCCTCCGGGATCGCTTCGATAACGATCTCGGCTTCCTCAGCGAGCGAGAGGTCCGACGAGGGAGAGATACGGGATAGTATTGCTTTTTTGTCTGACTGGGTCAGCCCCCAGCGTTCTATTTCGCGATCCATAGCCTCGGAAATCCCCTTGATTCCACGTTCAGCCAATCGCGTTGTGCGATCAATTAGAGTAACCTCGGTTCCAGCGGTGGCGATTGCTTCGGCCAGCCCCTGACCCATGACTCCGGCGCCGACAATAACTATATTTGAATTTGTCATATCATCCTTTCAATTCAGTATAGATTGTGAATTTATTAACAAATTCACCGTAGTCAAGGACTAATACTCTTTATAATAATCGGCATGGATCGAATTCCGATCATCCCGCTCTCGATAAAAAAAACGATCTATCTCATAGCTGGAACGTAAAATCTGTACCGCTGTTAGAGAGAATCTTACTATTTGACACGGTTTAGGCGATAGACTTACTTAGGTAGAGCAAAGCAGACAAGGAGCAGCGATGAATAGAGTATGCAAATTAGCAATATTGGGACTGGTTTTCCTGATCCCGATTTCGGCCTCGGCGATTAAAAGAGTGCCGGCCCGTTTTAACACTATTGAAGTTTTTGGCGGTTGGTCCACTCCGGTCGGGAGTTACAATGGCTACAGGTCAGGGGACTGGGTGTCAGCTACCGGGCTCAGCCCGTCGGTGACGGCTTCTGATTTGTACGAATCTACCTGGCACGCTGGATTCTCGTACGGCCAACTCCGCAACAATCATATTCTTTATACTATCGGTTTTACTTACACCGATGTCAAATGGCCTGACAGCACTGTGATAATTCCACAACAGCTGTTATTTGATCCGC
>JAUXBO010000134.1 GCA_030619345.1 Candidatus Zixiibacteriota bacterium
AGTAGCACCGGAGCCGTTATCAAGATACGTACCCAGGAACATGGTACCACCAAAGCGCTGGTCGTTGCCCCAGCCGCCGTCAGCCAATTCCAGTGAATCATCGAAGCCGGGTATTTCGACACCCTGCAGGTAGATTACGCTGAAACCACTGACAGTAGTAGCTCCACTCTGGTTATTGGTACCAGTCGAGTCACCGGGAACATCCCAGTCAATCGCTTCACCAATAGTCAGACCGGTTTTGGCTGTACCGTCATTGGAGTAGACTTTCATCTCTTTGATAATAAAACCACAAGTATCCACAAGGTCCGTTATCGGAGCATACCAGGTGCTGATCATGGCAATACCAGTATCGTTAGTTGTGTAAACACCGGAGGTGGATACATCAGCATATGCCGTTACAGAGTGACCTTCGCCGCCCTGAGGAATCAAAGACACAGAGTCAGCGATAGTAGCCTGGAACAGACCCCATTGCATGATAGTATCAGTACCATTGATCCAACCGATAGTGGTTCCACCATCGTACATGTAAACATCGTAGGCATCCGGCTGCCATTCATCTAGATTATTACTGTAATCCATGTTCACACCGCCAACACCCTGATTACCCATATTACCGTTGTTACCAACGGCAAGGCTGACGCAATCAGAACTGGTTGAAACTACATCCCAAATCGGAAGAATGACTGTATCAACAACGGTCAGTTCAATTTCGAAGTCATTCGAACCGGGAACGTTGTGATCAAAAGTCACGCGACCAGTTTCACGTACGATAGTACCGGGCACACAAATTGCGGAACCGACGTTCAAATGGACTTGGCCGGTCTCGATGTTGTCGTCACCCGAAGGAACCGCACCATCAAAGTTACTAATGGCGAGCCATCCAGTGTATGTACCCGGATCTTCGGTGATCGTGGTCGTGTAAGTCAGACCGGCATTACCGGTGTTTTCGATATCAACATCAACGTTGACCTGAACGCAATGCTTCACGTAGTTCGGAGAAAGGAAAGAATTGATGGACATGGCAAAGCCAGGAGCTGAGACCGGCTCCACGCAAGGAACACGGACCCAGACATAATCATTCGCGTACCAAGAGCCTTCGCTGTTGATAGCACCACCGGGGTCGACATCGTCGACGTATGCAACTTCAAAATAGTAATCCCCGGTATAGGCAGGATCCACGTTAGTCGCAACGTTTCCGCCCGGACCCGAAATAACATAGTTCGTTCCCCAGGAGTTGGAGGACGGCCAGGCTTCCGACGGACAGTCGCCGCCAGGACCGATGGGGTTACAGGCACCGGCAGTACCGGTAGGTCCACCATATGAATCAGTGATTCCGCGCGGAGCGTCCCAGGTCAGACCCCAGTCATCGGAAACGGATACAAAGAGGTCACCGTTGGCAGCACCACCAAAGTCACCGGCGAAAGCGCGGGCTGCGCAATCATCCTGGAGGCTGTTGCCGGTTGTATGCGGGCTGTTCGGCTCGTTCCAGATCACGTAGAGCTTCTCTGAACCGACCGGGCCACACTCAGTCATATTGAGCTTATTCTGGTTCTGGTTAAAGGAACCGGCGTTACAGTTTACCGGATCCCACTGGGCTGTGGCTACCGTACGCAATTTTGCGGCTCCGGCAATATAACCCAGGGCTTCAGACCAGTGAATAACGCGAGACTGCCAACTACCCAGGTCATCGTCATCCCAGACCATGGCTATCCACGCGGCATGGTATACGCCGTCGGTGGTTATCAAAGAAGTGATGTCTGAGAACGGACGGTAACCGTCGGTTCCAGCCACGTTCTTGGTAACGTTTACGCGGTTCTCCCACCAGTTGGTGGTACCGTCATAAAGATCGCCAATCGTTCCGCGGCCGTAGTTGCGATTCAACTGATAGTAGAAGTCATTGTCCCAGCGGTCACGAGCGGTAGAGCCCATGGACGTGTTCTGGGAACAGGTGTCGCAACCGTCGCGAAGGTTGCCAACCCAACTAATCGCGATTGTACCATCTTCAATAGAAGCAAGGTCGTAACCTTCACCGTTGAAAATGGTATCAATGGCGCAACCGAAAGTCCAGGTACCGGAACCTTCAGCTCCTACCTGCTGGAAGTAGCTGAAGTTTGATCCACCAGAACCACCGCCAAAAGCACAACCGATGATATGGACCACACGGTCACCATCGGGAGGATTCTGGACTCTGACCTTCGGCCAGACGACTTCAGCGTCTGACGGACTGGACAGATGCGTGTTACCACAGTCGTTCAAACTATCCGGGATACGCATATTTGCGCTATGGAAGGGAACATTACACTGGAACTGGTAGAACGTGTGTATACGATATCCACCACCAGTGTTATTATGACAGGCGACAACAAAACGGTTGTCATCGGTAACTGCCAATGAGTTATAACCGGCATAGTCACCGGGGTTCTGCATACCTTCGTAGTAACCAGCGGGCAAGCCGCCAGCACCGTCCCAGCCGTTGTAAACGACTTCACGGTCAATAAGCGCAGGACCGGGGAGGTGCATCCAAGCCATGTGTACGGTCCACGGACAGGTGGCACTCTGGCCGACTTCTATATGACGACCCATGGAGGAGTTATGCTGGTAATCGTAATATGTAAAACCAGCGGCCCATCCTGCAACATCCGGACTCCTCTTGGAACGATCCATTCCAAGATTATACTCTTCACCGGTAGACGGCAGGAAATTGTGCTCATCCGGGAAAGAATATTCTACAACTCTGATCGAGGCGGGATCTACTACCCGTTTCTCATTCGGCGACTTGGCGCCAAAAACGGACATGGCCATCAGAGCAAAAAGGAGTGAGGCCAGGATAAGAATTGTTGAAACTCTTCTTATCATTCTAAGGCTCCTTTCGAGAGGATTGAAGTGTTGTAAATTTAAAATTCTTGTTTTATATCGCTGCCCAATTACTGGAAGGCAGCCTGATGCAATCGATAAAATATAAAATGGTTACTCGTTTAGGTGAATTCACCTCCTTGCTGTACTCGAAAAAACAGAATTTCTCCAAGCAACATAACTATTCGTCCATTTGATGTTGTTGTGATTAACTTTCTAATTTTGCCAAAAGCTACCATTTTGAGTGTCTGTACTTAGCTGCCAGAATTGCTCAAGTGTCAATGGTACAACATTATCACCTAATGCGAGAAAAACGTATGACCACATAGCGGGCCAGTCCCCTAAGAATCTACTATTATAGGGGATACCGTTTCCAAAATAGGCACTAAATGCTGAATTGTCAAGACATTAATGGCCCTGTCCGAGCAGGACCACAATCTGAACTAATCTTGTAGAGAATAGGAATCGAAAAGGCCGCCAATCGGCGGCCTTTTCGATTCTGTCAGATGTGGCTGTTTTGCTCACCCCTAGCACAGTTATTGCGGTGGAGGCGGTCCAGCGTTATACAGGAAGTTCACCAGATACGATATGTCGGCCACGTTGACCAGACCATCTTTGTTGACATCACCGGCATCAAGCGGTGACGGCTCTGGTCCGGCCTCGAACAGATAGTTAATAAGGTAAACTATGTCGTTCATGGTGTGTCGGTTATCGGAGTCAACATCTCCTCGAAGAGTCGAAAATACACGGAAGAACGTGCTGACTGTGTCTGCTGCGCCTCCCGGATCACTCACTATTATTTCCGCCAACAGCAGCAGTCCGGCCTCGGATATGTCTGCATTGCAACTTAATGTACCAGAAGCAGTTCCGGGCGTTCCGGACCAGGCAAAGCCAAGACTGGCAGTAGCCAGATTGGCTGTCATGGTCAAAACATCCAAATCCGGATCGGTGGCATCAATCACCGTCTGTGACAGGACCCCGACTATGACATCAATTGTATCCGGCACCACGGTCGATATTATCGGGGCCTGATTACCGGCGTCGGTCACGTTGATTTCTACAATCACCGTGTCGGCAAGTCCCTGATTATCGTAGGCGGCAAAGCTTACCTGGTACTGGCCGCTCTGCGTGAAGTCGGGCGTGAACACAAAGTCCTTTTGGAACTGCATTCCTGAGAAAGTAGCATTTGTCGGCAAGTTTAAAACAACTAATGAATCCACCAAGCCGTTATCATCCGTAGCCGAAACAGTGAAACTAAGCGTTTGAGATTCGGCCAGGGTGAATGGACCTGATCCACTTGAGAAGATCATCTGTGGAACCTGGTTAATGTTGTACACTCGGAATGTAACCGGTGTAGCCACGACACAGAGACCGGGATCCATCTCATCACAAATCGTAAAGTGAATCTGGTAGAAGGTAGGCGTGGGAGTACTTCCCTGGGTGAAATCCGGTGAGAATCGGAGTACACCAACACGCCAGCCGTTGACGGCATCAATGTAATTAGAATCGAGCGCCATGTTTGGTGGCAGCGAGTCAGGGAATCCATCGAGATGCGGTGTAATAGTCGGGAAAGTCGAGTCAGCATCAAACGACCATATTGTGAAATAAACCGATGAACCCTCTTCCAATGTATCCTGCTGGTTCGGCGGGATAAAGTAGTTGGGTGGGACATTGATGTCGTTGACCTGAATCGTTATCACGGCCGAATCGTAGAGAAGCGGATCTGTGTCATCAATAGCGTAGAAAATGGCCGTGTAGATACCGGCATCAAAGTTTCCTGGAGTCCAGTTGAAAGTACCGCTTCCATCACCATGGTCAATAAATGGTATTATTGGCATGTCCGGGCTGGTCAAAACCAGGGACGGTACACCATCGACATCGACGCCATATACAGGGAAAGTCAGATTACCACCCTCATTGACCACCTGATCAGCCACCGGGCTAAGCATCGGCACCTGATTACCGGCATCGACAATATTGACAATCAGATCGTCGCTGGATTGAAGAGTGCCATCGTCTACGGTAAGCGTGATGATATAGATTCCGGACTGCACATAATCCGGTCTCATCTCAAGGATCGCGACTCCATTGCCGCTATCTACAAAGGTAAAGTTTGGCGGCAGCAGAGAATCGACAAGTGAGATAGTCACGCTCAGCCCGTCGGGATCGTAGGCTGTTATGACTGCAAAACCAGTGTCAGCTTCGACAACCGAAGGACTCGGCAAAGGATCAAAGCGCGGAGCCTGATCACCAGCTTCGTAGATTTGAATCAGGACGTTCTCTTTTGTATAGTCAATTCCATCGTGTGCATAGAATTCTACATAAGACAATCCGGCCTGAACAAAGTTCGGCGAGAAAGTGAAGACAGCTGTTCCATCTCCGTTATCCACAAATGTAGCGTTGCCCTCAAGATTGGATGTGTCAGCAGTGAACCAGGGGATGTTTCCATCCGGATCTGCCGCCGAGAGATTGATCGTGAGGACCTCGCCTTCCAGAACTGTCTGAGGACCGATTGGTGATAGCACGGGCGGTGTATTCACTGCCTGGACTGTAATATCTATGGGCATGCTTGCTGAAAGCTGTGGCGAGCCCTGATCAGTTACAATAAATGTAATGGTATAGACACCCTCCTGTCCCGGCTGAGGAGTGAAGGTCAGAGTGCCGGTCTTGTTGCCATTGTCCACGAAGCTGGCATTGGCCGGAAGGCCGGTAGCTGACATGTACAGCAGGTGGAGAATATTGGCATCGGTCGAGTCGTGCGCCACGACTGTGGCGATCAGGGTCTTGTTGATCTCAACAGCCAGCGGCATCATCGGGACAAAAGCCGGTGCCTGATTAACTTCTATAGTTGTCAGAACCGTGATTGCCGAGCCCGACTGCTGGGGAGTATCGAAGTCGGTTGCAAGAAAGACAATAGAGTCTATTCCGGCATCGAAGAAATCAGGGCTGTATGTCAGGGTCGCCATTCCGTTGCCGCTGTCGACGAATACAAAGTTATTCAGATTGTGATTGGCGGTGATAAAGACAGCGCCTCCATCAGGATCGAAAGCAGAAACAGAAAGGACAATCTGGTTACCTTCAAGGACCGACGTGTCGGAAACAGCCGTAACAACCGGGGCCTGAGCTCCGGCCTCCGATACGGTTATTGTTACCAGTTCGCTATCGGCCAGAAGGCCATCGGTTGCATAAAAGAGAACGTTATAGCTTCCGGCCTCAGTGAAACCGGGAGTCCAGTCAAAAGTGGCGGTTCCGTCCAGATTATCAACCAATACTGCGCCAACCGGGAGCGAGTCCGCCAGTATACTGGGAATCGACTCAGCGTCGGTGGCAGTTATTGGAATCAACAACTGAGCGCCTTCAACCGTTACCTGGTTGCCAATGGTAGCCAAAACAGGTGGCTGGTTGCCGGCCTCGTTTATTGTTATCGTGACGACCTCGCTGTCAAGCTGAACACCGTCAGAAGCAAAAAACGTAACATCGTACACTCCCGCCTGAATGAAGTCCGGCGTCCAGTCAAACGATCCGGTGCCATCGGTATTGTCTGTGAAGAGTGCACCGGTCGGAAGATTTGCGGCTGACAGGATTGGCGTAGTGCCTTCGGGATCGGTTGCAGTAACCAGTATGGTAAGCAGGACATTCTCGGTTCCAATTTGCGGACCAATGGCGGCCAAAACCGGAGGTTGATCACCGGCATCGGCTACTGTGATAGTAACTACCTCACTGTCGGTCAGCGCACCATCGTAAACATAGAAAGTTACATTGTGAGTCCCGGCATCGGTAAAGCTCGGTGTCCAATCGAACGAACCGGTTCCGTCGCCGTTATCAGTGAACAAAGCCGTTCCTGGCAGAACCGATGTTGAC
>JAUXBO010000072.1 GCA_030619345.1 Candidatus Zixiibacteriota bacterium
CAGTTGGACAGATCATTAATAACAACCTGCTGAATGGCCCTGACCGAACGAGTGATATCATACTCATCAAGAGATTTTGTGACGCTTTTGACCAGGCTATTGTACTTGGAGATTATCCAACGGTCAAAGCGCTCCTCAGGACCGGCTTTGCTTTCAAGGAAACTCTCGACACTCATCCCGGCTTTTTCGGCACGCGGTAGAATGTTGTCGATATTGGCGTAGAGTGCAAAGAATGCATGCGTGTTGCGCAGCGTATCAAAATACTTGCGGACAACTTCTTTGAGTCCTCCCAGGTCAAATTTAGTCGGCAGCCACGGATTCGAGACGACCATCATGTACCAACGAAGAGGGTCGGCGCCGAATTTGTCGACCGTTGTAAAGGGATCAACAACATTCCCTTTGTGCTTCGACATTTTCTTACCCTCTTTGTCCAGAATGAATTCTTGTACTATAACATTCTGAAAGGGCGCTTTGTCAAAGAGCAAAGTAGATATCGCCAGCAGGGTGTAAAACCAACCACGCGTCTGGTCGACTGCTTCAGAGATAAACGCAGCCGGGTACTTAATCTCGAATTCCTCTTTGTTCTCAAACGGATAATGCCACTGGGCCAGCGGCATTGCTCCGGAGTCAAACCAACAATCGATTACTTCCGGAACTCTGTTCATGACGCCGCCACACTCGCACTTCAATTGGACTTCATCCATCATTGGCTTGTGCAGGTCGACCTCTTCGGGACAATCGATTGCGTCTTTCTTTAGCTGCTCGATGGAGCCGACCGCTTTCATTTTGCCGCATGACTCTTCTTCGCAGATCCAGATCGGAAGCGGCGTGCCCCAGAATCGTTCACGAGAGAGCGCCCAATCGACATTGTTCTCCAGCCAATCAGCCATGCGACCGGTGCGGATTTCATCCGGATACCAGTTGATGGCATTGTTGTTTTTGATCAACTGCTCTTTGAACTGAGTGGTCCGAATGTACCAGGATTTCTGAGCGATATAGATCAGCGGTGAATCACAGCGCCAGCAAAACGGATAGTTATGTTCGTACTGCTCTTTTTTGAACAGCTTGCCCTCGATCTTGAGGTCTTTGATGATAACCTTGTCGGCGTCTTTGATAAACATCCCGGCGTACTTGCCGGCGATCTCTTTGAAAATGCCATTCGGCTCAATTGCCTGGAGAATCGGCAGGTTATGCTTTTTGCCGATCTCATAATCGTCAGCACCAAAACCGGGGGCAATATGAACAATGCCGGTGCCATCTTCCATTGTAACAAAGTCACCGGTCAGAATGAAAAACGCCTTGTCAGATTCAGATTTATAGAAGTCGAAGAGTGGTTCGAATTTCCGACCGGCAAAGTCTGAGCCTTTGAACCGTTTCAAAACAGTCTTTTCTTCACCCAGCACTTTTGCGATCAGAGCTTCGGCCATGAGCAATTTTTCACCTTCATGCTCAACCAGCGCGTAGTCGGCATCGGGTGAGAAACAGAGGGCAGCGTTTGACGGAAGTGTCCAGGGTGTGGTGGTCCAGACCAGGTAAGAGAAATCGTCATCGGCTGCTTTGAATTTCACATATATCGACGGGTCTTTGATCAGCTCATATCCCTGGGCGACTTCGTGGCTGGAAAGTCCGGTGCCGCAGCTGGGACAGTAAGGGACGGTCCGGTGACCCTGATAAATGAGACCCCGATCCCAGAAATTTTTGAGAATCCACCAAACCGATTCAACATATTCATTTTTGAGCGTGACATAAGCGTCGTCAAGATCGAGCCAGTAGCCGATCCGGCGGGTGATGTTGTTCCAGTCCTCAAGATATTTGAAGACTGATTTACGGCACTGCTGATTAAACTTGTCGATACCGTATTCAATAACTCCGGCTTTGCTGTCAAGGCCGAGCGCTTTTTCAACTTCGATCTCGACCGGCAGACCGTGCGTATCCCAGCCGGCTTTTCTGTCGACCCGGTAACCACGCATCGCTTTGTAACGGCAGATCAGATCTTTGATAGTGCGGCCACCGATATGGTGAATCCCAGGCCTGCCGTTAGCGGTCGGGGGGCCTTCATAAAAGACAAAATGTTCTTTGCCCTGTCCTTTTTCGAGCGACTTGTGAAAAATGTCGTTCTTTTCCCAGAACTCGAGGATTGTTTCCTCGGCTGAAGGGATGCTGAAGTTCTCTTTTAGCGCGTCAAATTTCATAATTCCAAACGGTTGCGTAATACGGTTTACGGTTTTTCTTTAGCCGCTTAATCTATCGGATTGGCGCGATTTTGGCAAGATTTTATTACGGGAGGGGTGGGTTGGCTGTATCAGGGGGCCAGACCGGTAACAATCAGCTCATACATTGCCGATTGCAATGAATCATATTTATACAGGCGGAGTGTATCGGGTGCGTAATGAGCAACATAGCGACCATTGAGATTATTTGAGTGATCACAGCTGCTCAATCCATCCGGAATATAAAAGGACGCCGTGCTGAATTCAACCAGTTCCGGGACCGTATGACTGCCACTCATGTCACAGAGATCGTCCCACGTAATATCTGATGAATCCACTGTAATCAAAAAGTCATAGCCAGATATAGCCAGAGTTACTTTCTGACTATCTACCTCCAACGGATGTCGTTGCTGGAAAGTCGTTTTGTAGAAGTATCCATCAAAGACACCATTCATCAGTGAAGCCGGCAGAAGATTCGGTCGGCTCAGATTTGTAATATTCCAGGCATAGGGAGCGGCAAGTGAATTTCCTGCAGTGTCTCTAATCCCTGTCGTCAATGTTACGCTGGTCGGTGGTGTGGCTGCCACAAATATGACACGGTTGTCCCAGATGAAGAGCTCTTCAGGGCTCAGACCTCCGACAACAAAAGTCGACTCACTCACAGATAATGGATCAATTGGCTCTGAGAATATTACAGAGACAACGCCATTGTCAGAACCGTACAAGGCAGGACTGACCGAAACAACTATTGGTGGCTCTTTCTCGCGATGGGTTGTGAAAGTCCAGGAATAATCTGAATCCGTTTTCCAGCCGCTCTCACTTTCTATCCCGGTCGGAACTCGCACTTTGTATTGCTGATGAAATCTCAGATAACGATAGGGCTTAAAACTTAGCGTTTCGGCCGAAAGTTCTACCCAGCCCTCGCCAAGATCACCCAGGACCAGATCGGACCAGACCGATTGGTCGAGTTTTGGCCAGTCGGAGAATACGATCACCAACGGTGAATCCGGCGGGAAGTCGATCCGACCCGCAGCCGGATAGGTTGAAACAATGGTCAACGAGGGCGTGGGCGGAACAACGCTTGTCTTTTCGTCACAAGAATTTACAAGAACGAGCGACCCTAAGATCATGATAGTCTCAATGACTCTCGAATTCATTCGGCTACCCTCCAATCCGAATCTTCCTACGGTTGTAATATAGACGGACTAGAACGCATTTGTGCAAAAAAATTCTTTCGCCAGATTTTAACATTGATTTCCAATAACCAAGATTCCTGTCCTGTCCGACACTCCTTGATTTTTCTGCAGTTATTATGCTTATTGGACCCTGTTGAACGAGAACATACTTAGAAAGGGCAAAAATGACCACCGCATCCGCTATTCCGAAACGATCTGATATCCAGGATCAACATAAATGGCAGTTGTCTGATATTTACCCATCCGATAAGGCATGGGAAGCTGACTACGAGGAAGTCCAGACTCTAATCGAAAAAGGTAAAGCGTTTGCCGGAAAGCTCAGCGAATCCAACGAGCTGTACAATTGCCTCCAGATTCGTAATGAACTGAGCAAAATTGCCTTCAGCCTCTTTCAATACGCCAGATTGAACAAGGATTTGGACAATCGGGAGTCGAAATACCAGGCGATGACCGATCGGGCCGCCATGCTTTCTTCGCAGGCTTCGGCAGCTTTTTCATTCGTGGAGCCGGAACTTCTAAAGCTGACTGATGATAAACTCCTGAAGATGGCCGGAGAATTTCCCAAAACTGATATCTATGATTTTTATATTAATGAACTAATCCGCTCCCGCAAGCATATCCGCTCGGAAGAAGTCGAAGAACTTCTCGCCCAATCAGCAATGGTCACCCGTGCCCCGGATTCGATCTTTACCATGCTTGACGATGCTGATATTGTCTATCCCTCTATAAAAGACGAAAACGGCAATGAGGTTCAACTGACCAAACAGCGTTACGCCAAGTTTTTGGAGTCTTCCGATGCAAGGGTGCGTGCCGATGCCAGCAACGGTTTTTATGAACCGTACAAAGCTCATCTCAATACTCTCAGTGCATCGCTGTCCTCCTCGGTGAATACCGATATCTTTTACAGCAAGGCGCGCAAGTTCGACAGTTGTCTGGCCGCCTCGCTTGATGGTGACAACATCCCATTGTCTGTATACCACTCACTGCTTGATAACACCGAATCCGATCTGGCCGGACTGCACAAGTATGTTGAACTGCGAAAGAAACTTCTCAAGATGGACCAGGTTCACCCGTACGACATGGTTTGCCCGTTGTTTCCGGATCGGGACTACGATGTCAACTATGATGACGCTGTTATACAAATCATGGAAGCGGTCAAGCCGCTGGGTGACAAGTACTGTGCGAAGCTCAAGGAAGCATTTGATTCACGCTGGATCGATGTCTACGAAACAGGTGGCAAAGGAAGCGGCGCGTATAGCTGGGGGAATTACTCAGTGCACCCGTATGTCCTGATGAACTATAACGACACCGTTGACAATATGTTTACTCTGGCTCACGAGATGGGTCACGCCATGCACAGTTATCTCTCAAACAAAACGCAGCCATATCCCAAGCATCAGTACTCTATTTTCGTAGCCGAGGTTGCCTCGACTCTCAACGAAGGACTCCTGCTGGAACACCTGCTCAAAAAGAGTACGGACAAACAGGATAAGCTGTATTTGCTCAATCGGCATATCGACAATACCGTCGGCACTTTCTTCAATCAAGTGATGTACGCCCGCTTTGAACTCCGTATTCACGAAGAAGTCGAAAAGGGTGGGGCGCTGTCATCTGATCTGATGACCTCCATCTGGAAAGAACTGACCCAGCAGTATTACGGTCAGGGTCTGACTCTTGATGAGATGTCGATCCTCAAATGGAGCCGTATCCCGCATTTCTACAGGACCTACTATGTTTTTCAATATGCGACCTCGTATGCCGCTTCGCAGGCAATTTTGACCAGGTTCCTAGCTGGAGACGAGTCAGTCATTGAAAAGTATCTGGGACTTCTGTCGTCGGGCGGCTCGGACTATCCGATTGAACTGCTCAAGAAATGCGATGTCGACATGGGGACCGGCGGTCCGGTCAAAGCGACCCTAAAACTGTTCGCCGATCAGGTTGACGAAATGGAACGACTGTCACAGGGATAGACTGGCATTGCCAGTTTTTGATCTGGAGTTGCAGAACTCTTTTGAGCCAGTAACTTCCTCTGTCACTGTCCGAAGGAATCAAACTGGCTTTGCCAGCGCCGTCCGAAGCAATAAAACTGACTTCGTCAGTTGGTGAAAAGGTCGAAAATGTTGCCGAGCATGCTGCTGTCGGCTTTGAAAAACTCGGTGTACTTGCATTGAGCGCAAGTTACCGATGAGAATTTTGCTCCCTGCACATCGAAAATCTTGGACCAGAATCCCCCCGCGGCGCGCATCTCGCCGATTTGGCAGGTAGTGCATGAGCACTTGGGACATCGATAGTTAAGAGTCTGCATGTTCATATAGATATCTCCTGAAGGCTCCTTTAGAGAATATACTATTAGGGAGTAGGATTATTCAATTACCAATTTTTGAGCGGTAATCGGCAATAGCGGCGCGGATAGCATCGGGGGCGATATTTGAGCAATTCATTTTCTTTTCGGGTAGGCCGTTCAGGGCTTCGGCGACTTCCTCACGGGTAAGCTTTTCAGCCTCTTCGATTGACTTACCGATGAGCAGTTCTGAGGCCGCCGAGCTGGTGGCAATGGCGGCAGCGCAGCCAAAAGTCTTATACTTAACGTTGGCCAGACGACCGTCTTCAATCTTGATGAAAATCTTCATGACGTCGCCGCAGGTCGGGTTGCCGGCCGATCCGATTCCATCGGCGTTTTCGATTTCACCGGTATTACGCGGATTTTGGAAATGGTCCAATACCGTATCGTTGTACATAGCTAACAAGTTAGTTTTATGCTTCGTGAGAATCAATAGGATTCTTGGATATGGACAATTATGCAGCAATCGGTTCTTTTTTGGTGATACCTTATCTGTTATTCTTTCGTATACAGCATAGAGAGCAAAAGGAGTGCAGAGATGATTACAAAAACGCCCTGGATAGAGCGGAAGTTTGCCTTTGATACACCCGCCGGTCTGTTTCCCTGTATTCTTGAGCGGCTCAGGGGAACACCGGCAAGGATCAGTGCCTTGGTGTCGGATATCCCGGCAGAATTGTATACACGGAAACCGGACAAGGGCTGGACGATTCAACAGCATATCGGGCATCTGGCTTCGGTCGAGGAACTGTTCGACAACAGGTTGACACAATTTATCGACGGAGCGGAAGAGCTAATCGCGGCTGACATGACTAATCAAAAGACCGAAGCAATGAACTATAACCAGATGTCAATGGATGAAGTACTAACTCTGTTTCGGACTGTCAGGGGCACTTTTGTGAAGCGGTTGGAAGAAGTCGAAGCAACGATTGTCGAGCGCTCCGCGTTTCATCCCCGGCTCAAAAAACCAATGCGTTTGATTGATCTGGTGTTTTTTACCGCCGAACATGATGACAACCATCTGGCCGATATTGTTGAGTTATGGAACGGTTGGAAGTAAATACAACGGATTTATGTTCAGTCAGCCAGTCGATTAGCCAGCAACCGCAGGAAGAGACCAACATCGGTGACGAGGCCGATAGTCTGCAGCGATCCGCGATCTTTCAACTTCGTTACTACCGCTGGATTTCTGTGATCAACCAGTTGGAGCAGTATGAGAGTTATCATATTGTGAATTCGCGGCAGATCAGTATATTAGATGAAGTATGATTGAATACAATAAGATCGAAACAGAAAAAGCTATTCTGGTAGGGCTTGCGCGCAATGCCAAGCTCAAAGCGGGAGTCTCTAACTCTCTTGACGAACTGGAGCAGTTGGCGATATCGGCTGAAGCTAATGTTATTGGCCGGAGAATCCAGGTTCGGGGCCGACCCGATCCCGCTTACTTTGTTGGGCGTGGACTGGTTGCTGAACTCAAGGAGAGCCTGAAAGAGAACGGTGGCAACTGCATTATTTTTGACGATTCTCTCTCGCCTGCCCAGCAGCGTAATCTTGAAAAAGAGTTGGAGACCAAAGTCATTGACCGGGCCATACTGATTCTCGATATCTTTGCCAATAGGGCGCGTACTTCGGCAGCCAGACTTCAGGTTGAACTGGCCCAATTGGAATATACCCTGCCGCGGCTGACCGGAGCCTGGGTTCATTTTTCCCGCCAATATGGAGGTATCGGAGCCAAAGGGCCGGGTGAAACACAGCTTGAAATAGACCGAAGACAGGTCCGTACAAAAATATCCCACCTCAAACAGCGGCTCAAAAGGCTTGATGTTCAGAGGCGGACACAGCGCAAAAGAAGGCAGGACCAGTTCAAAGTAGCGCTTGTGGGGTACACCAACGCCGGTAAATCAACCCTCTTCAACCGCCTGACCAAGGCTAAAGTAACTACTGCCGACATGCTTTTTACCACTTTGGACTCGACTACCAGAGTTATGTCGAGCGGCTATCCTTGTCGTGTTCTTTTTTCGGATACAGTCGGCTTCATTAAAAAGCTCCCCCACCAATTGGTTGAGTCGTTTAAATCCACTTTGGAAGAAGTCAAACTGGCTGATTTGCTGCTTCACGTTGTGGATTCTTCCGATCCCGAGCTAACGGAACGGGCGGAACAGACCCGGCAAGTCCTGGAAGAGATTGGAGCCCAGAGCATACCATATCTGCTGATATACAATAAGGTTGACCTTGTTCCAGAACATCCCAATTTGGAGCTCAACAGCCCCACCAGTTTTGAAATTTCCGCCCTCGGTGGCCTTGGGATAGCTTCCCTGCAGGCCGAAATAATTGCCGCCTCTGGTCGATATCTTCAGTCAAAAACCGGCTCAAAGGCTTAATATTTTCTCTCTGAGTTCCGATAACTCTATACAAGGAGAGAATATGGCCAAATCAATTTTGATCGTCGACGATAATCCCAACATGTCATCACTACTGGCGGAGATGCTTGAAGTGTTCGACTACGATTCAGTCATGGCTCGCGATGGTCGTGAAGCGTTGGGACTGCTTGGAAAAGACAAGTTTTCAATGGTCATTACCGACATGAGAATGCCAAATATGACCGGGCTGGAACTTTTGGAAAAAGTCAAAGAATCCAACCCCCAAATGCCGGTTGTACTAATTTCCGGATACGTGGTCAGCAACCTTCACGATGTTGAGGTTAAGCCGGATGGATTTCTCTCCAAGCCCTTCCTTATGTCAGACATCGAAAAACTCCTCAATACTCTACTCTGATTGACAGCAGATAGTCGTAGGTCGGAACCTTTACGGTCCCGACAATTCAGTAGATCAAAATACCCTTTGACGGTTTGTATGACCTGATACATAGGTTTGTCGCCCACCGCTTGCGGTGGGAACTTCTGGAGCGGCAGCCAACTCTTTTGGCTCCCACGGCAAGCGGTGGGCGACCTGCCAAACTGTCACGGGAGAAGATTATCGAAGTCCGGGGTGCCACGATCAGGATCCTCGACGAAGACCGCCTCCGCGACCTCACCTGAACCACTTTTTTGTTGAGTAGCTGATGAGCTATACGCATTCTACTCCTTATTAGCGCACAAACGTGAAACCTAATGGGGTGGTTATTGCATCCGGTCGAAACATATCTCAAGAGCCTGCAGCAAATCTACGGCACTGGGGGAGCTACCGCCGAGACCTCTTTCTACGGCCCTTTAGAGAACTTGCTAAATGAAATCGGTGGAAAACTTAAGCCAAAAGTACGATGTGTTACAACTCTCAGAGACACCGGAGCAGGCTTGCCGGATTTTGGACTTTTCTCCAGTGACCAAATTCAGAGAAAGA
>JAUXBO010000036.1 GCA_030619345.1 Candidatus Zixiibacteriota bacterium
GTGGCTGGGCGCAATGGTGACCGGCGCGGATGGCAATACCTTTTGAATCAAGAAAAGTGGCAATGTCGTGGGGATGAACATCACGGTCGGTAAACGATATCGCTCCGCCACGCTGATCCGATTCCTGCGGTCCCTGGATATCCAAAGATGGTATTTCGGACAGCCTTTTTATCGCATAGTCAGTGAGCTGCATTTCATGCAGTCTGACTTTATCCATACCGATCTCCTCCAGGTAGGTCAGAGCGGCATCAAAGGCCACGACATCGGCGATATTGGGAGTCCCGGCCTCAAATTTGTGGGGAAGTTCATTCCAGGTAACGCGATCAAATCTAACCTCGCGGATCATCTCTCCGCCCATGTTAAAGGGTGGCATTTCCTCAAGAATCGACTTACGGCCAATCAGTACTCCAACGCCAGTCGGCCCAAGCATCTTGTGCGCGGAAAACGTATAAAAATCGGCGTCAATATCGCGTACATCGACAGCCATGTGCGGTACAGATTGCGCTCCGTCAATCAATACCACTGCGCCAACTTCGTGCGCTTTGGCAGTAATCTCTTTGACCGGATTGATCGTACCAAGAACATTTGACATATGTGATAAGGCAACCAGTTTTGTCTTTTCGGTAATAAGTTCGTCGAGGTTACTCAGGTCAAGATGACCACATATGGTGATAGGAATTTGCTTCAACACCGCCGACTTTCTCTGCGCCAGCATGACCCAGGGAACAAGGTTGGCGTGATGTTCCATCTCCGTTATAACAATCTCGTCGCCTTCACCGATATTAGCATCACCCCAGGTTGACGCTACGAGATTGATCGCCTCAGTCGTACCGCTGGTGAATATGACTTCCTCGGTGGCGACGCCCCCCACAAACCGAGCGATATGGGTGCGAGTATCCTCGTATGCCTGTGTCGCACGTTCGGCCAGAGTATGCATGCCGCGGTGGATATTGGAGTTTGATCGCCGATAGTAATCAAGCAAAGCGTTGATTACTGATCGCGGCTTCTGAGTCGAAGCGGCATTATCGAGATAGACCAGCTGATGCCGATTGACCGTCTGGTCGAGAATAGGGAAGTCGGCCTTCACCTGTTCGACACTAAACGGCGCTGGTCGATAGTTAGTTGATTTCAGTTTTTCTCTATTCCCGGACTTCATATTCGCATTCCTTTATTCCTGCAAAAGGACATAAATGTCGTTACCTTCAATCTTAACTTCATATTTCTCAATAGGTGCAATAGCTGGTGGAGCAGTCGCCTGGCCACTGGTGATATCAAATCGTGCCCCATGACGGGGGCAGATAACTTCATGACCTTTCAAACGGCCATCACTGATTGGTGCATAGTCATGGCTGCACTCATCGGCCACGGCATAGATATCGTCACCAATGCGCCCCAACAGAACTCGGTCAGTACCTACCTCCACCGATTTCATACTGTTAGGCGGAATCTCGGACAGGAGAGCGGCTTTTTTGAACTCCGCCATCTATATTGCCTCCAGACGAGTTGCTACAAATTCAGAGAGACGCTCTTTCAGGTCATCTGGTACCAACTTAAGAGTCGACTGCACGAATCCACCAACAATCATTCTAACCGCTGTACTCTTGTCGATTCCTCTGGCATTTAGATAGAAGATAGACTCTTCGTCAATCGATCCCAGAGTGGCTCCGTGCGAGCAGGAGACGTCTTCGTTGAGAATCTCCAACTCAGGGATCGTTTCTGCGCGGGTCCCCTTGTTGAGCAGGAGATTTCTATTCTCCTGGTAAGCCTCGCAAGTTCTCGCCTTGTTATCAATTCGGATCAATCCTGTATAAGCGGACAGAGCCCTGTCTTTTAGGACGACTTTGAAATCAATATCGGAATTTGTTTTTCCCGCCGAATGGTGATGTAGCGTGTGATTGTCAAAGTGCTGGCGACCAGTGCCAAACAACAGACCGTACATCTTGCTGGAAGCACCTTCACCGGCCAGTTCAACTCCAAAGCTCTGCTTACAAAGTTCGCCGCCAAAAACCAAAGGTATGGTTAGCATAGAAGCATTCTGTTTGAGCTTGGCCCGATGCGTGAAGTACGAATTCATAGCCGGAGCATAACGCTGCAAAGAAACATACCGAGTGCGGCTGTCTTCGGCTCCAAAAATCTCGACCGCCCCATTGGAAAAACTGATTCCGTTGCTTCGGTCGGGGCTTCCGCCGCCATATTCATCGATCAGTGTAATCTCAGAATTTCGTCCCACGATCACTACCAATCGAGGGAAAGCAGCTGAGTTTTCTCTACCCGCTTCTCTGAGAAGGTGAATTGGTTTTTCAATAATCTGATTATCCGGCACGTGAATGAATATACCGTCATTCCAAAGGGCGCCGTTCATAGCTTCGAATTTACCGGTTTTGCGATTGATGAGCTGGTACAGATGTTCTCTGATCAGGTCAAAATGTTTCTCGGACGCATCAGACAGCGAACAGATTGTCACTCCGTTTGGCAGCCCCTTCGGACTAACCAGGACATTGATGTCGCGTCCCCCCAGATCGGTAACGAATGCGGCCAGTCGTCCCTTTTTGACATGCTCAGTTTCCGTTGAAGCTACTGTATCACATTCACCTGCGAAGTCCGAATCACGAGCCTGATCAACCGCCAGCATAAATTTCCGAGGATCAGTATATCGCCAGAGATGAATACCCCGTGGTGGCAGTTTGGATTCGTTGAAGCCGAGCCGGTTGCTGCGACGCATCGCTTTGAGCCAGTCCGGTCCCCGGTGAAGTTGAGGGGACATTTCATTTATCAAATATTCTGGGTTTTGTTTCATGTTTGAATCACTCATTTTAGCCTATTGATCCTTCCATCTCCAGTTGGATTAGCCGGTTCAATTCGACCGCGTATTCAAGTGGAAGTTCTTTAGTGAACGGCTCCATAAAGCCATTTACAATTAACAGGCGGGCGTCATCTTCAGAAAGCCCGCGACTGGTGAGGTAGAATAGCTGCTCTTCGGCCACTTTCGACACCCGGGCCTCATGTTCCACACTAACCTGATCATTGTCAACTTCCATTGTCGGATAAGTGTCTGAGCGGGCATCATCGCCGATCAACAGCGCATCGCACTCGACCGACACTTTGCAATTTTCCGCGCCCTTGTGTATTTTGATAAGGCCGCGATAGGAGGCGCGTCCGTTATCTTTGGAGATCGACTTTGAAGTAATTCGCGAGGAAGTATTCGGGGCGGCATGAATCATTTTGGCCCCGGCATCCTGATGTTGATCAATGCCTGCAAACGCAACTGAGAGTATCTCACCCTTGGCGCCCTCTTCCAGAAGGTTCACGCAGGGGTACTTCATGGTCAGCCTGGAACCGAGATTGCCGTCGACCCATTCAATCGTGGCGTTCTTGTAGGCCGATGCCCGTTTGGTCACGAGATTAAAAATATTCCGTGACCAATTCTGTATGGTCGTGTAGCGAATGTACGAGTCTTCATGTGCCCGAAGTTCCACTACCGCGGTATGCAGCGAATTAGTAGAGTAGACCGGAGCCGTACAACCTTCGATATAATGAAGGCGCGAGCCCTTGTCGGCGATAATCAGGGTGCGCTCAAACTGTCCCATGTTTTCCGCGTTAATGCGGAAATAGGCCTGAAGTGGTACCTTGACGTCAATACCGGGGGGGACATAGAGGAATGATCCACCCGACCAGACGGCTGTATTCAGGGCAGCGAACTTGTTATCGGCCGAAGGAATCACGGAGCCGAAATACTCATGTACCAATTCTTCATGTTCTCTTAAACCGGAATCCATATCGAGAAAAATGATTCCCTGTTTTGCCAGATCCTCGCGCAGCGAATGATACACAACCTCGGATTCGTACTGGGCTGAAACCCCACCGAGGAAGTTTTTCTCAGCTTCTGGAATCCCCAGGCGATCAAATGTCTTTTTGATGTATTCGGGAACATCATCCCAATTGTCTTGTTGCTGCTCAATCGGCTTCATGAAATAGTAGATATTATCAAAATCGATCTCGCCCAACAGATCGTTATTGCCCCAGTTGGGCATCGGCTTGGAGTAGAAGATATCAAGCGCCTCGTGCCGCTTCTCAGCCATCCACGACGGCTCTTTTTTCATCCGCGAGATCATCTCGACTACTTCATGGCTGAGACCTTTGGCTCCCTTGTGGAAATAGTCCACCGGATCATGAAATCCGTACTTGGAAGCATAGTCCTGGTTAAGAGCTTGTAAGTCTTTGTTCTGTCTTTGAATTGACTCAGACATTAATCAGGCTCCTACCGCACTATTGTTTACAATCCAGTCATATCCTTCATCTTCAAGCTTAAGAGCCAGCTCCGGGCCACCCGACTTTACGAATTTTCCGGCGGCCATGACATGGACATGCTGCGGTTTTACGTAGTTCAAAAGACGCTGGTAATGGGTAACCAGCAAGAGGCCTTTGGTCTCATCCTGATACCTGTTGATTCCTTCGGATACAGTCTTAAGGGCATCGATATCAAGTCCGGAATCGGTTTCATCGAGAAGAGCCATCGCCGGATTTAGGATGGACATTTGCAATATCTCGATCCGTTTTTTTTCTCCACCGGAAAAGCCATCATTTAGATAGCGAGTAGCGAATGACGGATCAATTGACAGGGCCGCCATCTCCTTTTTTAGCAACCCGCGGTAATCAGACATATCGGCCTCTTCGCCTCGATGTGATTTCAGCGCGGCTCGCAGAAAATTAGCAACCGAAACACCCGGTACGGCCAGCGGGTATTGAAAGGCCAGGAACAAACCAGCCCGCGACCGTTCGTCCGCTTTCATCTTGAGGATCGATTCCCCTTTAATGAATGCTTCGCCCTTAGTGATTGTATACAGCGGGTGCCCCATCAAGGCATTTGAAAGAGAGGATTTTCCTGAACCGTTGGGGCCCATGATAGCGTGTGTTTCACCGGGGTAAATCTTGAGAGAAACACCTTTGACAACTTCTTTCCCTTCGACTTCCACATGTACATCGTTGAATTCAAGGAGGGGTGATTTATCGGACATTGTCATCTTTCCTTATATTATCTAAATTAGAACCTGTTATCCAATTCGTTTATTTAGCACCGACACCGTGGCGATCTCGTCAGAAGAATCACCTACCGGTTGTCCGTTGATACTCACTTGTTTCGCTATGCTCATAACATTTCCAGTTATTATATCTTCCAGGGAGGTTGAGGCAAGATAGTCCGCAATGTAGCAGGCCAGCCCGCCGAGAACTTGCATGATCAAACAGTCTCCCGTGTGCACGCATTGGTCTAACTGCCCAGAGAATTTCTGGCAGTGCTCATCATCAATTAGGGGACCACCAAGAGCCGTGATTACATCAAGGAGATTTATCTCCTTGGGCTCTCGCGCAATACTGAATCCGCCACTCCTGCCGCGCACGGCAACGACAAGGCCTGCCTTGCGCAATATCGCCAACAGCTTTGACGCGTATGGGGCGGAAATTCCCTCCTGCTCGGCAATGTCTGCAATAGATAATTGTCCCTCCACTCCGCTTTCTGCCAGAGCGAGAAGACATCTAATACCATATTTTTCTAAAGCTGAAATCCTCATCAATAACCTCAATTATCTAATCTTCAAATCCAACGGGCCAAATAGAATACTAATACTTTACTATTTTGTAAACATTTTTCTTGAGGATTTGTTCACTAAAATGTTCGCATTTTTGAGCGGAATAGCTTTCTTTGGGACAATATGATATTGGCTCCACACAGTGGATATTGCAGTCCTACCGGCATTATTATGGGGAGTTGTGAAAATCGACTTTGATCTGCTACATATTGTCGCCCTTGCGTTTGCCCTGGCTTTCGACGCTTTTGGAGTGGCGGTTGCGGTTGGTGTCCAATTAGGTGAACTGGATCGCTGGAGTGTCTTCAGGCTTTCTTTCCATTTCGGATTTGCTCAGTTCGGTATGCCGATTGTTGGTTGGCTGGCCGGTGGCGAGGTGGTTGGACTGATCGGTTCGCTGGCGAGTTGGCTGGCGTTTGTAGTGCTATTGGCAATAGGGGGGAGGCTTATCTGGGAGCAGATAAGACCGGAGAAGCGAAAGTGGAAAGGCGACCCTACCCGCGGCGCAAGCCTTCTGATTCTAATGTTTGCAACTTCGGTCGACGCTCTTGCGGCCGGATTCACCCTCGCCTTGGTAGGTAGTCAGATACTAATGCCGACTTTGGTGATTGGTTTTGTGGCGGCGGCGATGACGATCATAGGATTGATATTTGGCCGGACAATGGGACTAAAATTTAACCGTATCGCCGGGATAATTGGAGGGGTTATTTTAATCGGGTTGGCAGTAAAGGCGATCTTAATCTAGGGGATAAACTGTAAACCAGCACTATCTGGCCGATATTGGAGCACTCTTTTTGTCCGGATCGACTTTATTGATGATCCAATCCAATCCGACCTTTTCCCAATTCGCGCAAATAGAAGAGGCGACATACCGCTCCCAGTCATATATTCCGCTTTCCTTGGCTAGTTCTTCCAACTGTCTTTTCAGGACCGGTGAATCAACTATAACTACTGAGCGAGTCATACCCATCTCCCGGTAGTATCGCTGTCCTTGTTCAAGTATCTTCCGCGCGGGATATGACATCGGTTGACAAGTACGCATATCGACAAAGACCCCGAAACTTTTCGGTCCCTTTGATAGAACAGCCTTGGACTCAGCAAGCCAGAGCCGATTCTCTTCCGAGTTGAACACATCGCCGAAGGTCAGGTGATAGCCAAATTCTTTTTTTTCAATTTTGTACATCTGTTCACTCGAATTTGTGTTAGTCTCTTTATTTCTCTCTCTGATAGTATCGGAATGGTCTCAATCTTCTTTAGTTTGTGTAAGTCAGATATCTGTTAGTTCCGTAATGACCACTAACTTACGATATTGAAGGAGAAATCCATGTCTCCATGTTATTTGTCGAGAAAAAAACCGATTGCCTATCCGACGGAAAGTGGTTATAGTTTTGTGAAATAATTCACAGGGGTTGAGTCCAGTTTTATCGGCTTGGCGAGAACCCTATGAGAGCAAAGAATAGGCTTTTGGTCAAAATAAATAGGATTGTAGTTATATGAGAGAACTATTGTCTGGAAACGAAGCGGTAGCGAGAGGCGCCTTTGAAGTGGGGGTCAGGCTTGCGGTTGCATACCCGGGGACGCCATCAACAGAGATTCTAGAGACACTGGCAGATAAATTCCCCTCGATATATTCTCAGTGGTCTCCGAATGAGAAAGTAGCTTACGAAGTGGGTATTGGTGCTTCGATTGGCGGAGCCCGCACCCTGGTAGCTATGAAACATGTGGGATTAAACGTCGCCGCCGATCCGTACATGACCCATGCTTACACCGGCGTCAATGGCGGATTTGTAATCATATCTTGCGATGATCCGGAGATGCACTCGTCGCAAAACGAGCAGGACAATCGATATTTTGCCCGCTTTGGCCAGATTCCAATGCTTGAGCCCTCCGACAGTCAGGAGGCCAAAGATATGTTGGTAAACGCGTACGAACTATCCGAGACTTTTGATACCCCGGTGATGCTTCGGTTGACAACGCGGATATCTCACTCGAAGGGGATTGTGGATCTGGGTCAGGTAGTTGAGGGTCCAGATAAGAAGTTTGTCAAAGATCCGTCCAAATACGTGATGGTGCCATCGCATGCACGCAAGCGGCATGTTATCGTCGAAGAAAGAATAAAAAAGACGGCCGAATTCAGTGAGAGTTCACCACTAAATTATGTTGAGGACAACGGTTCCGACTTTGGGATTATTACAAGTGGAATTGCCTATCAGTATGCAAAGGAAGTAGCTCCCGACCTGGACTATTTCAAAATAGGCATGAGCTATCCTCTGCCGATGCGAAAATTGGCTGAGTTTGTGAAAGCCCACAAACAGGTGCTGGTGGTGGAGGAGTTGGAACCATTTTTTGAAGACCAGCTCAAGGCCTATGGTCTCAAAGTAGAAGGCAAAAAATACTTTGGTCTTCAGGGCGAGTTGTCTCCCCACCGCGTTGCCAAAGGACTTAAGGAAGCAGGGTTTATTGATGAGACGATAGAGGCATCAATCGCACAGGAACAGGGGATGTTTCCCCGTCCGCCGGTCCTCTGTCCCGGATGCCCGCACCGAGGTGCCTTCATGGCGTTGAAGAAGCTGAAGGTGACGGTGACTGGTGATATCGGCTGCTATACTCTTGGAGTGATGGAGCCGCTAAATGCTCTGGATACCTGTATCTGTATGGGTGCTTCGATCGGTAATGCCATCGGCATGGAGAAAGTAGGCGGTTCTGACAAAGGGACGGTTGCCGTTATTGGCGATTCAACTTTCCTGCATTCCGGCATCACCGGCATCTTGGATGCCGTCTACAATAACAGTAACGTTACGATTATTATTCTCGACAATCGGACCACGGCCATGACTGGAGGTCAACAGCATCCGGCTACTGGCTTGACGCTTATGGGCGAGCAGGCAGGGAAGATTGACATTCCGGATATCGTCCGAGCCCTCGGAGTGAAACGGGTCTTTGATCTTGACCCCTACGATTACGATGCCACTCTGAACTTGATCAAGCAGGAACTCGATGCCAACGAGCCTTCGGTAATTATCACTTCACGTCCCTGTGTTCTGATGCCAAAAAGAATTATGGCAGAGCCTTTTGTTGTCGATCTGGAACTTTGTAACGGATGCTCGGCCTGCTTCAAAATCTCTTGCCCGGCAATTTTGGCCTCTTCCGAGACCAATAAGCATGGTCATCCCAAGGCCGAAATTGATCCGACCATTTGTACCGGTTGCACACTTTGCACCCAGGTGTGTGCGCCCGAAGCGATCATTCTAAAGAGTCAATTCGTGAAAGTATAGGATATAGACATGTCAAAAAACTACAACATATTGATTGTCGGTGTTGGCGGCCAGGGCGTCTTACTGGCCTCCGAAATAATCTCAGCGGTGGCCATGGCCAGTGACCTTGATGTCAAGAAATCGGAAGTCCACGGTATGTCTCAAAGAGGCGGTATTGTTTCATCACACATCAAGATCGGCCCCAAGGTCTTCTCACCCACCATCGGATACGGCCAGGCCGATATACTCATCTCCTTTGAAAAGGCCGAGGGTCTTCGCGCTGTGGATTGGCTGAAGGAAGATGGAACAGCTATTATCTCAACAACTTCTCTGGTACCAGCTATCGTTACATCTTCGAAAGAATTTAACTATCCGGAAAACCCGATTGAGAAGATTAAGGAGCGGTGTAAGAACACAATTAGCGTTTCCGGCGACACTATCGCCGGTGAACTGGGCAACCCGCGACTGGTCAATACGATTCTAATCGGCGTTCTTTCCAACTGCCTCCCGTTTGCAAAGCAGATTTGGGTGGATACGATTGGCGCTAAGGTCAAAGAGAGGTTTGTCGAATTGAACCTGAAAGCGTTCGACCGGGGTCGCGCCCTTTCACACAGCGCTGTTGAGGTATAAACGAACATGTCTCAACTGATGCTGATCATCAATCCCGGTTCTACTTCCACCAAGACGGCGCTGTTCAATGGCGACAAGTGCGTCAGCGAAGAGGTCGTGCGCCATGACATGGAAGAACTTGCCCGGTTCGACAACGTTGCCGATCAGTTTGAATATCGGATGGAGAGCATTAAGAACTGGATCGACAGTCTCCAGATTGACCTCACCGAACTCAAAGCAGTCGTTGGTCGGGGTGCGCCAGTGAAGCCGTTGGAGGGTGGGGCGTACGAGATTAGCAGCAATATGTTGAGCGACTTGAAGAGCATGGCTTACTCCAATCACGCCTCCAACTTGGGGGCCATAGTTGCCGATCACCTGGGGAGGAAGTACGACATCCCAGCCCTGATTTCTGACCCGATTACGGTCGACAATTTCATCCCGGAAGCGCGTGTCAGTGGCGTACCTGAAATAGAGCGCAAGTGCCGAGTGCACGCCTTGAATATCAAAGAAGTTTGTCGGCGTGAAGCCCAGGCGGCGGGGAAAAAGCTGGAAGATCTTAATTTTGTCTGTGCTCATATGGGTGGGGGAGTCTCGGTGGCTGCCTTGAGAGGCGGAAAAGTTATAGATGTCAACGACGCCCTGCTCGGCATGGGACCGTTCTCTCCTGACCGCGCCGGTGCTCTGCCTATCGGCAGTCTGGTTAAACTGTGCTATAGTGGCAAGTACACGGAGAAGCAGTTGATCACAAAACTCTCCAAGGAATCCGGTCTGCAGGCCTATCTTGGTAAGGGTGATTTGAGAGAAGTTGAGAAAATGATCGATACCGGTGACTCAAAAGCGCTCTTATATTTCAACGCGATGGCGTATCAAATTGCTAAAGAAATCGGGGTCGCGGCGGTAGCGCTGAGTGGCGAATTCGAAGCGATCATCCTCACCGGCGGCATGGCTAACTCGCAGCGACTAACCAGCGAAATCGCCAAATATGCTGGATTCCTTGGTGAGATCAGAATAGTTGCCGGAGAATATGAAATGGAAGCATTGGCTGCAGCTGGTTTGCGTTTCCTTCGTGGTGAAGAAGAGCTTAAGACCTATTGAACGGATACTGATTAGAGAATAATATGCAACCATTGCAGTCATATCAGGATTTAGTAAAGTACGCCTCGACCATCGCCGACGAGGGAAGAAAAAAGACTGTGGTCGTGGCCGGGGCTCAGGATGTCGATGTAATCGATGCTGTCGTGCAGGCTGAATCGGATGGATTCCTGAACGGTATTCTCGTTGGGGATCGCGATAAGATTCTGCAACTGTCTGAGAAACAGAATCTGAATCTGGATAAAATGCAACTCGTCCACGAAGCCGACGTCATGAAAGCCGCCCATCTGGCCGTCAAGTTCGCCTCCGAAGGTAAAGCGGATGCTATCATGAAAGGTTTCCTGCCAACTTCAGCTCTGCTAAAAACCATACTCGATAAGCAGTATGGCCTGCGCGGAAAAGCAACGATTTCTCATTGTGCCGTCCTCGATATACCGGGATATCATAAGCTGGTGAATTTCACCGACGGCGGCATGGTCGTAGATCCTGACAAAGACCAGAAATTGGGCATCATGGAAAACGCTATACTGGTAAGCAATGCCCTTGGTCTGACCCCGGCAAAAGTTGCCATCGCTGCTCCCACGAATATGATAGGTGACAAACTACCGCGTTCGATTATTGATGTTGAGCAGTTGATCCCAGAGGCAAGGAAGCGATTTAGGGATACCGAGATTGATGGTCCTTTTCCGCTAGACCTGGCCCTTCACAAAGAGTCTGCCAGACATCGAAATCTCGACTCAAAAGTTGCCGGCGATGCCGATGTTTACCTGTTCGATTCAATAGAAGCCTGTAACATCTCAGCCAAAGCGCTCATCAACTTTGGTGACACGGTTTTTGCAGGATTGATTGTGGGAGCAAAAGTACCCATCTCGTTGGTGTCGCGAACCGATACGACCCGAAATAAAAAAGCCTCTCTGGCTATTGCCTGTATTCTGGCCGACTACTATCAGCAAAGCAAGATATGGGAAGGATGAATAATCAAGTGGTAGATTCCCATAATATGATATTGCCGGATGTTACCGATTTTGACGCTGTTTTGAAACTCGTTCAAGCGAAGCTGGTCGAGAAAAAGCGGCCGCGCACCGCGCTGGTTCTTCCCCATGAATCCGAAATGGTATCAGCATTCAAACATGCTATAGAGCTTGGTCTAATAGACCCGTTTGTTGTCGGGGATGAGGATTTGTTTCGCAAGAACCAAGCATCGCATGGAATTGACCCGGACAAAGTCAATTTCATCGATATTCGCCAGCCTGATATGGCCGTTGTAACGGCCGGACAGATGAGTTCCAGGGGCGAATTGGACCTGCTGCTAAAGGGGAGAATATCGGCTGAAGTACTTTTGCGGCTTCTCTTTGTCCGCCAAACAAAATTCGTCCGCAAGGGGAAAGTCGTGACTCATGTCACTGTTATGAAACCGGATCATTATCCGAAATTGCTGGCGCTCGCCGATGCTGGAATAGCCGTTTCTCACGGCCTCAAAGATATGGTGGCGACCATTAATACGGCCTTTGCACTTTTGAGGATTTTGGGTATCGAAAAACCGAGAGTCGCTGTTTTGGCAGCGGTTGAGGTTGTCTACCCGCAGATGGACTCGACCATTAA
>JAUXBO010000253.1 GCA_030619345.1 Candidatus Zixiibacteriota bacterium
AGTTGAAACCTCCCATGACACCAACAGTTCCTTAGCTTTGTCCCGGGTTAACATCGGCGCCGCGCCAATCAGTTTGAACAGCGCACCGGAAATCATGCCGATGACCTGAAAAAGCCAGCCCGGCAGGCGAAGGGTGTAAGCTTTCTTGCCGGATCCCTTTTCCAAAAGGCCGATCATTTCCCGCATGCTGTACGACTGATCCTCGCAGATTGTATAGATTGATCCGGTAGCGGTATCAGTTGTGAGCGCTTTGTGGATTCCCTCGCACAGATCGTCAACATGAACCATATGTAGAAAGCGATCCGGATTTCCAATGTACGGTTTGATCCGCTTATTGATCATGTCGAAAAAGCTGAACACTTCTTTGTCCCCCGGTCCATAGACACCGTGCGGACGAATGACAACCAATGGGAATTTATTCTTGAACTCAAGAGCAGCTTTTTCACCAGCAAGTTTAGACTTTGCATAATTGGTGATCGGGTTCGGTTCGCTTTCTTCGGTAATCTTGACGCCATCTCTGGAACCACCGATCACAGCCAGCGAGGAGATCAGCATAACTTTTTTTACGCTCGGGTTATGATCGACGATAGCATTGAAAAGGTTCTGGGTGCCCTGTTCGTTAACGTCGTAAAAGTATTGCTTCTTTTTTGCTTTGGTAAGTCCAGCGTTATGGATTATGAAATCGACACCCGCGACCATTGAAGAAAGACTCTCTTTGTCAGTGACATCACCGTAGCGGTATTCTACATCGATATTATTGAGGAAAGCCAAATCCGAAGATTTGCGTACCCCGGCAATGACTTTGTATCCTTTGTCGTGAAGATGTCGACAGAGCCTGGCCCCAACAAAGCCGTTAGCTCCGGTAATCAGTACGGATGGTTTATCTCCAGTGCTTGAGTTGGACATGAAGGGAATTTAGGGAAAGAGAGGCAATAGCACAAGATTCTTGTCATCAATTCGATTGTGGGTCAATTTCACTTGCACTATATTATATTACACTAGAAGAGGGAAAATAAGAGTGGATGACCATATTAAGAACTTCCTGTCGAGTGTTCAAAGGCTCGAATCGTTATATCAATCTATAAAGGTTAGAGTCATAGCCTGTGGCGGAAATGTACAAGCGAAGAATATTCTCACGCACATTCTTTTAGATTTTTCTCCTCAGTCGCAACAATCCGAACGCGATATCCCCGTAAAAATCTCACCCAACAAACAATTACACTACATTTGTAAAGAATATAGCTATGATACCTTGGATTCACTTCTATTCGAGCTATCACAAGGGTACTTGGATATTGGCGGCCTCAAAATATTCTTCTCCAACCCAGCTCATAACCCGCCCCACTTTCATACACATGCGATATCGGCACAATCAGTTTCCAAACAGTATACAACTATAGGAGAGGTACAAGTTCTTGAAGGCAAAACTGTGATAGTTGGAACAGAAACGATTCAGACATACTACGATCTATTCGATCGAGAACTGATGTCGAAGAACAATCCATACATGGGGCTAGCTGATTTTCTGAAAGAACATTCATGGTTGGCAGATTCGCCTGCACCCAGTGATAATCCATACGTACAAGTGTTGGCTCCAACTTTTTTGCAGATTGACAAATCCAATTCCTATTTTGATGATGAGCTAGTTCTTACCTTAGAAACGCAACGCAAAATCCAAACTGATGCTTTGGCGTTTGGAATAGTTGTAAGAGACGGCAATCGAACAATAGAGCGGAAAATGCTTAAGGCTGACCACTTCAATATTGACGAGACCATTACAGGTTACAGGCTGTCTACAGAAGTTCCGATTGGTAAAGAAATAGACATTATTCTGAAGTTGGCTGGCGTGCCAGTTGACAGTATTTCACTGAAGCCCGCTTCATCAATATCAGAAAGAGCGATCTATAACACATATAAAATGATCGACTCAGAATTTTTGAGTCTGAAGAAGTTGCTTAATCCACAAATCAAAAAGACCGACAGGAAGGCTCCAGATGATTTCGAAGCAGGCGTTGCGTTACTTTTTTCTCTTGCTGGCCTTTCAGTGACTCCCCTAGGATTGTTATCATTAGACAGCAACATTATAGATGGTATCGCATTTGATCATGAACGCAAATTTGCCCTAATTTATGAGTGTACACTTGGTCGCCCAGATACCAACGATAAACTTTCTAAGCTTGCAATGAGAGCAAAACGCATTTCACCGTGGTTAGATGATTTCAAGTGGCGAACCGCTTTGGTCACTGCCCTTGACGAAAAATCACTCCCAGAAGGAGAAAAGCAGAGGGCACTTCAAGACGATACGTTAGTCATTGGCAAGGGCCAGCTTGAAGGCATACTAAGTATGATAGCTAAACGAGAAAGTGTAGAATCCATCACTGATTACTTGCAATATCGGGCCCCGTTTGGGATAGCCCCCTAAAACACCTGCGCGGTGAAGGTATAAACCTCGGCGTACTTGTCCTTGTAGCTGTTTTTGGGAAGACCCGCCTTGAGGCAGGTCTGCTCGATAAATTCAACATTATCCCAACCCTGATCAGTCGCCACCTGCGGCAACAACAAGCCGGAATTGAAATCGAGTTTTATCATCAGGCCATGTTTGCCAACTTCAATCTTGTCGAATTCTCGAACCCGCTGAAGTTTGGAAAGGACTGATACTTCGATCTCAAGTTTCTCAAACTCCGCTTCGGTCAACTCCTCGAATCGCGGGTCTTCGAAAGCCGCCGCAATGGCCATTTCGGCGGCGCCGTCGTAAAGCGGTCGGTCGCCCCGAATACGTCCGATACAACCACGGAGATTGCCATCAAGCGTGATTGTCACAAACAGGCCTCGGTGGTAAGACAACTGCTCGGAGTGCGGTATGAGGTATTTGATATCTTTCAGCCTGGCCTCGATAGAGTCGTGCGCAATCTGTTTGAGCAGTTCGCCGGACTCATCAGTCAAGGGTTCCTCGCCCTTTTTCACAGCTTCGCGCTGGCCGATCAGGGTATCTTTGCGTTCGATCCTTTTCTCGGTCATGATAGCGGCTGACATATAGCCGACTACTTCTTCAAAATCACCGGTGGTCGCGCCCGAAGTTGTGTACTCCAGGAATTTGACTTTTTCCGCTCCGAGTTTCCGGGTGGCCATCATCACTGCGGCCATGACTCCGCCACCGCAGGCTTCACCTTCGCCGTTTTCCAGAGACTCAAGCAATTGTTTTGAGTCGTACTGCTCTACCGCCCGTTGGACCGACATGTCCAGCTTCCGCGCTTCCTTCTCGGAGTGAAAGTGCGAGAGATCGCTGGAGGCAACAATCAGACTATTCCTGTTTTTCAGTACGGCGGCCAATGTTTCCCCGAGTGCGCTTATCGAGTCTGCTTCCTGGTCCCCCATGACTATCGCCACCATTTTGAAATTGCCAAGCACGACCTGGAGAAATGGCAGTTGCACTTCCAGCGCATGCTCCCCCCGGGCGCTGCCCGAGGCATGCCCCATACTGGAAGAGTAAACCAGCGGGTGAATATCACAAATTTTTTCGGATAACTCTTTGTCGATTTCAACCAGTCCTATAGGCGTCTGATAGCCGTCGCCGTCATAAACCGCTGAACCTTTGAAAAAGACCGTATGGGAAGGCGAAACAATGACCACGGCGTCATATTCCTGTCCCTCAAGGAGCTTGAACGCTTTGGCTGCGGTCTTTCCGGAATAGGGATAACCGGCGTGGGGGACGATTAGTCCGGCCGGATGCCCAACCACCGGAACTTTGTCCACTTCGCTATAATAACCAGCCACCGTCCGGCTCAGTTCAACTGCTGCCGCCGGGTAAAAAAGACCGGCCACAGCCGGTTTGCGTATTTGATCCTGTGAATCTGACATTCTTGTAAATCATTACTCCTAGTATTTCTACCGCTGATACTTGTATCATTATGTTACGCTTTAGGTCCTTAAAAGTCAAACCGTAGATTAGTGGGGATGGTTCGCGATATTGTATTAAAAAGACGACCCGGGGATTCCGGATCGCCTTTTGTAT
>JAUXBO010000022.1 GCA_030619345.1 Candidatus Zixiibacteriota bacterium
GTCTTCCATCGGAAGAAAGGCCAGCATCCCAACGCCTGTATGCGATGCACTGATCGCCATAGCGTCCTCGATGCATCAACGAGATTACTACGCAGAGGGGAGAACACTCGGTCAGCTTGGCATTGACCACTATTCCGTCAGTGAACTGAAAAATATCCTCAAGAACGGTTTTCCACCCGATGCCTGACGTCGACTCCGTGGAGCCAGCAGCCAACAAAGGTATGACCTGTTGATATTGGACCACTGACGGGGAATTTGACAGGGTCCAAACCGACTCCCCGCTACCCAATTTGGAAACCGGTGAAAGCCGGTTTTTTTCGTGAGAGAAACCCACCGCAAGTTGATGGGCCACCCGTCATTGTTCCGCAAGTAATCAGTCTGTTTTGAATAAGGGAGTGCTTGACTTTCCCGCTAAACCTCCCAAATATGCAGTGGAGGAAATTACCAATCACACAGGCATTAAATGAATGCACCAGATAACGATAAGACACGCTCCTTTCAAATAAGTATCAATCGGAAGATTGGTCAGTATCGAGTAATCAGTCTGGTCGGTAGCGGGGGTATGGGAAAAGTCTATCTCGCCCGGGATGAAACTCTTGATCGTTTGGTGGCCCTGAAGGCGCTCACCGCCCAATACGCATCGTCGCCGGATCATCGTAAGCGATTCGTGAACGAAGCGAAGGCGAGCGCCCGTCTGAATCACAAAAACATCTGTTCCGTATACGCTATTGAGGAACTGGACGACCTGGTGTTTATCAGCATGGAGTATGTGCAGGGATCGACCCTGAAGGAGATCATGCAGCAGAATCCGATGGACGTGAATCAGGTCGCGGATCTTGCTGTCCAGTGCTGCGAGGGAATTCGAGCTGCCCATGATGAGAAAATAATCCACCGGGATGTGAAACCGTCCAATATAATGTTGGACAAATACGGAACGGCAAAGATACTGGATTTTGGTCTGGCCAAATTCCTTGACGATCCGAGCATCACGCAGTCGAGCGCAATTATGGGGACAGTCAGATATATGTCGCCCGAACAGATCACCGGTAAGGCGGTTGATCACCGCAGTGATATTTTTTCGTTAGGGGTGGTTCTTTATGAAGCCTTGACCGGGCAAGTCCCGTTTGAGGGATCAAATATTGCAGCGGTAGCGTATTCACTGGTGCATGGTGATCTAAAACCGATTATTGAATATCGCTCCGATGCTCCCTCGCATCTAACTGATGCGATCGAAACGGCTTTAGCTCGTGACCCGGACCAGCGATATCAAACTGCCAATGAAATGCTGGAGACGCTCAACAAAGGAGCAAGTAACGCCACGATGCGGGCTCCGGCGATAGGTCTGGCCAGTGCCTCAATTGCGGTCTTTCCTTTTAGAGATTTGTCGACCAATCAAGACAGCCTTTACTTAGCTGATGGTCTCTGCGATGAGGTCATAACTTGTCTGGCCAAGATTCCCAAGCTCAGTGTCGTGTCGCGTTCGGCAGTGGCCCGCTTTTCCGGCAAAGAGTGCGATACAATTGAGACCGGTCGACAATTAAGAGTCGGATATTGTGTCGAGGGAACTCTTCGCACTCAGGATGATCGGATCAGAATCAATATCCAGTTGACAAAAATTGATAACGGCCTTCTGGCTTGGTCCGAGAGCTATGAAAGACGTCTCGATGACCTCTTCAGTCTTCAAACTGACATCTCCGAGCAAATTGCTGCCGCACTGAATGTCAGGTTGGGAGAAAAAAAAGAGGGGAGTCACGTTACGCAGGTTGAAGTTGATCCTGCGGCCTATGATTTGTATCTGCAGGCCAAGTTCCTCCTCAAAAGGAGAGACGAGACCTCTCTTAATCGGAGCATAGAAATGTTGAAGCAGTCAATAGCGTTGGACCCGAAATTTGCATCCGCTTATGGCGAGTTGGCTATGGCTATCGGATTATGTGCGGGCTACGGTTACCATTATCCGTATGAGTTTCAGGGCAAGATCGAGGAATTGGCCAACCAGGCAATCGATCTAAATCCCGGATCTTCCCAGGCGCATATGTCTCTGTTCTTCCTCTATCGCTGGCGCGACATAAGCAAGGGTATCTCCGAACTGAGGACCTCCATAGCCCTTGATTCTTCGAATTTTGAAGCCTACCACTTCCTTGCTCACAGCTATATGTTCACCGGTCTGTATGAAACTGCCATTCGGGCTGAACAGGCGGCGATTCAGCTCGATCCGTTCCAATCTATGGCCGACGCTCACTTGATCAGGATATACTTTTTCTCCGGCGATAAACAGCGGATGCAAAAGCAGCTTGATGAACTCGCCAGCAAGTATGCCGACTCGGCTGTATTGCACTCTACCAGAGGATGGCTGAGCTGGATAAATCGTGATTGGAGTTCCGCGCTGGAGCATTATCAAAAGGCGTTGAAGAAAGATCCTGCCAACATCTGGAGTATCGATCATATTTGTGATTGTCTGATTCGTCAGAATGAATATGCCAAGGCGATTGAATTGCTGGATACGGCCGAGGTCAGGAATCCCGAGGAAGCGATACTCGTTGCCCGACGGGGACAGGTAGCGCTCAGGTTGGGTGAGTTGGGACAGGTTCGTAAATACGCTGACCTGGCCTTAGAACTCGACCATCGGTCAGCCGAGAAACGTGACAGTGTCGGATCGGCGATCTACTATTTTGACCGGGCCTGGATTGACTCTGTTTGCGGATATAAAGAGGATGCACTGGCCAACATAAGAGAATCGCTCGCTAATGGATACGGACATTATGGAGAGCTTCGCATGCGACCCGATTGGGATGCGTTGAGGACTGACCCCGAGTTCAATCTCATGGTGGACAATCTTGAGCAGGAGCGTAAAGAGATTGACAAGAAGACAGCTTAGGAATCCACCTGGCTACTGCACTCCAGTTTCTAAGCTCCTCTGCTCCTTTATTAGTGCTATTTACCAACTGAATCGGCGGCCCGGTATTAGTTGATTTATCGTTGATCTTCACACCTTGAATGCCTTGACATAGATAAGACTATCCGCTATGTTGGTTTTGTCACCATTAGCGATAGAGAACCTTGAAATTGGGAGGTTTATCGAGATTCCAATCTGGATCTGGAACCAATTGAAACCGCTTTCAGGTTTGGACAAATAAAAAGGACGATTTTAGGGGAAATTGTCGGCAGGTCCCAATCGTTGTCTTCGATCCCTCTGTACCAACGCATTATACATACTCGTTGGCGTTACAAATCAATCACTTTAAGGATTCCACAGGAGGATTCTATGCGAAACAGATTTAGTATCACGGTCTTATTTGTGGTTTTGCTGGTGGCACTTTCGTCACCGGCGCAGGCGGGAATGTACCTGGACCATGTGGATGGAGCCACGGCCGCCGACACTCTGCCGATCGAGACGGTAGTAACATTCCACATCGGGATGTTTGTGAATTCCAGCGCTAATATTACCGGGTACACCAATGGTTTCCGAGTGTATTCTCCTACCGGAGCCAACTGGACGACCAGCACCGGTGCCTACACCGGTACGATTACGGCAGGCATGATTGATATGACCTTTGTCAACCCGTTTAGCATCACTGGCTCGGGGGCTGATACTATCGGTTTTGGCGGGTTTCGCTTGTTTGCCCCCGGTATCCCGGTCGGTTTCGATGATATCGTGTGGACAATCGACATTGGTCCCATCGATACCGCCTACCATTGTGGCGAGATATGTCTCGACAGTACTTGGTATCCACCGGCCGGTGTATGGAAATGGTCCACCACTGCTGGTGACGTTTTCCCAACGTGGGATGGTCCTCACTGCTATACCATTTTTGACACGGCCCAGGGACCTTGCGGCGGCACTAATACTCCACCAGTCTTGAATGCGATTGGCGATCAGGCCGTTGATGAAGGTCAACTGCTCAGTTTTCCTGTGACAGCTTCTGATGCCGATGGCGACCCCCTGACACTTACTGCAACGTCGCTTCCAGCTGGAGCTACTTTCGTTGACAATGGTGACGGAACCGGCTCTTTCGACTGGATTTCCACATTTGATCAGGCCGGTTCATACGCTGTGACGTTTGAGGTTTCTGATGGAGAAGACGTTGCTTCTGAAACCATCACAATTACTGTCAACAATGTCAACCGTCCGCCCACGATTTCCAATCCCGGCTCTCAGAATGCGGACGAAGGCGTAACGATTACTTTCGGAGTTACAGCATCTGATCCGGATGGGGACGCTTTGGTGCTGACAATTTCGGCCACAGATCTTCCTCCCGGCTATAGTTTCACGGACAACGGAAATGATACCGCGGATTTCATTTGGACGCCTACCTTTGATGATGCCGGAAGTTATAGTGCAACGTTCCAGGTTTCTGACGGTCTGGCTTCCGACCAAATTACAATTACGTTTACAATCAACGACATTAATCGCGCTCCAGTTTTGGCAGCAATCGGCGACCAAGTTGTCACAGTCGGCGACCTTTTGATATTCTCGACTTCGGCCACTGATCCCGATGGAGACGCTCTGTTTATGGGAATGGATGTGATTCCACCTGGAGCCTCTTATATTGACAACGGCAATGGGACGGGTGATTTCAACTGGACGCCTGCTCTCGCTAATGTCGGTCCCTGGACAATGTACTTCATTGTTACTGATGGGGACCTGTCTGATTCAGAATTCGTGACGATCACGGTTCTGGCCCCAAACAATCCACCTACGATTGACTCGATTCCATTCCATGAAATCACCGAATGTGATACACTGGTATTTTCGGTGTCAGCATCTGATCCCGATGGTGATCCGCTTTCGCTTTGGATGGCTCCTCTGGCGGCCAATATGACTTTCACCGATTTTGGCAATGGTACCGGTGAATTTGAGTTTATGCCATCCTTCTCGCAGGCCGGGACCTACAATATTGACGCCTTTGTAACCGACGGTTCAGATACTGCTTCCACCAATTTCACGATTTCGGTACTGGAGTGTTCCTCAGGTTCTTTCACCGCAGATTTGATGATGGACCCGGATACGATTTTCGTCGTCTGGGCCGATGCAGTTAATCCAATCAGTGGTTATCTGTATTTCGGGAATTTCTCCGATCTTCACACACCCGTCGAAGTGAACGGCCTCAGTCTGACAATCAACGGGTCGATTCCGGCCATTTCGACGTCTGTCGTTGACTCGATCCCCGGATTCAACGGGGACGTGCTCATGATTGAATTCTCACAGGAACAGTTTATCTATTGGTACGGCGCACTGTACGATTACAGCCTTCAGCCGTTCAATCTGAGTGGCAGTTTCGATGACGGTATGCCCTTCTCTGTCGACGGTGAGGTTACTTTCCGCGGCCATCTCAGCGGTGATATTAATTTGGATGGATCTGTAGATATCTCTGATATAACCTTCCTGAGCAACTATTTCTTCGGGGGAGGTCGGGCGCCTCGTATTCCCGAAGTTGGGGATTTGGATAAGGATGGTTTCCTGGATATAACCGACATGACTCTTCTGATTCAGTACATTTTTGGAGTCGTCGGCAAATAAGATCATATCAGCCCGCCGCTCGGGAGAACGGCGGGCTGCTTTATTAAACGTGAGATCATTTCGGATGATAGTATAGAACGGTAATTCAGATTGGAAGGAGAAAAGGACACATAGATGTGTGACTATCTGAAATAAAATAGTCAAAGATTGCAATTAGAACGGAGTTTTTCTGGATTCGGACAATTCGAATTCGGGGAAACAGATCGGGGAGTTTCAAATGAAATTCGTGAAAATTACTTTAGTAACTTTGTTCATGCTGGCTCTGTTGGCAGCAGGCGGTTTTGCGGATGACAATGAAGGGTTAATCATCAGTTCCCATGATGGCAACGTTTACCTTTTCTGGTTTGTGGATATATACGAGCAGACCGATCTCAAGAATCACAGTTTTGATATCCAGTATCGCCCGTCAACGGGAAATGACTGGGTAACAATCAGCGCCGGATATACAAACGAATACGTGCTGTCTGACCTAGAGCCGGGTGAATATGAGTTCCGCCTTGCGGGCACAGCGCCCGATCAGACTTACACCGTTTATCCTGAGATTTTTTCGATCGATGTGAGACCGGTAGATGAAGAAGATCCGTATATCATTCCGGCGGATCGCCAGACCGGTGACTTCGATGTGGATATTCTGTCATTCCAGAGCACCCCTTTCTCCGGCGGACGTTTCAACCGGATGGAAGTTCAGGTCGATAGCGCCGGAGTCTCATGGCCTTACCTGGATATTAACAATTTTGAAGTGTACGAGGATGGTATTCTCCAAACAAATAACTTTGTTGTCACGCCTCCGGACACACCATGCTTCCGTCCGGCCGACATAGTTTTCCTGGTTGACAACAGCGGGAGTATGGGCGGTGAGATCAATAATGTAAAGATCTACGCTCGTGCTTTTGCCGATAGCCTTGAGGCTATTGGCATCGACTGGCGCATGGGAGCTATCCGTTTTGGGCAGAGCGCCAATAGCGGGAACCCACAAGTTCATGGTGCTTGCCAGCTTACGGGAGACATAAATGTTTTCAAGGACTGGGTCGACAGTTGGTATGCTTACGGCGGGCGTGAACCCGGTCTGCAAGCCGTAATCGACGGCATGTGCTATAATTTCCGGCCCGGATCCAGCCGGCATTTTATCCTCGTAACTGACGAAGATAGTGATGGTGGAAGTCTGGCCACTGCCTGCCAGTTGGCCAACATCAACAATGTCAAAGTACATTCATACGTTAGTTGTAATTCGGGCAATTCTTACGCCCATTATTGTGGTCCGAACGGTATATCAGCTTGCTCCGGTGGTGAAGTACATTCAGTAAATGACCCCTTCTGGGATGTTCTTGGTCTCATAGAGGATCAGGTATGCGGTAGTTACCTTGTGCGCTATATACCGACCAACGATACCTGCGACGGTTTGCAGAGGGAAGTTGTGGTATTCGCTCAGAGCGGTCCGCACAGTGACTATGATACAACTTATTACACACCATGCATGGCGCCGGTGGTTACGGTCACTCCGATCACTCGCGACCTTGAGTTGGTGGCCCAATTGAACAATGTGCCGCTTACCATTGAGGCATGGGTTGTTGACAAGGTCTCTCCATATATCCAACCGCCAGTAGTTCTGTACTACCGAACCACAGGCGGAACGACCTATAACTCAATGGCGATGATCAATTTCTATGACACTCTCTATTCGGCGGTAATTCCAGGTGTGAATGTTAATACACCGGGCGTGGATTACTATATCAGAGCGACTGATGGTCAGAGTGTGGGGACCGCACCCAAATCTGATCCCGATGCTTATCCTTATCAGATTGCTGTTATGCCCAATGAACCACCGATCATTGACCATGATACGCTGGGACCTTACCAGCCGGTGAGTATTCCGTTGGATGTCATTGCTGATATTATGGACACGACCTTCAACGTTGTGATGGCGGAGATGCATTGTCGGCAATTCGGTGATCTAATCTACACCATGTATCCGATGGTAGACATGGGCGGAAACATATTCATCGCTGTCATACCGGCGTCGATCAACGCACCCGGCGGTTGTGAGTATTATATTGTTGCCGAAGACGACTATGGACTGAAGAGTTATCACGGTGATGCTGATTTCCCACATCAGATTAATGTACAGCCGATTGAATGTGCTGGAAGAAACCTTATTCTTCCGTATCCGATGTACACTCCGTATGCCAACTATGTCGGTCCAATCATCTACTACGATCCGTTTATTGCCAAAGACACAATCAGCATTCCACTTCAGCATGCTAAGCTATATGTGGCGGAGTTTGATCCGGGATATACGGCGGCCGATCTGGACATGGCGTCTCTGAGAATAAATGACTCAATCGTACCGACGGTTACGGCCCTTTCAACAGAAGTACCGATATTCCCGGCTGAACTTGTTTTGGTACTGGATTATAGTATTCGAGATTTCATCTTGAGTTATGGGCAAATATACGATTGGCAGACCGTACAGTATTACGTAACCGGAAATTATATTGACGGCGTGGAGTTTGCAACCTGCGGTGAACTGCCGATTCGTGGGCATATTTCCGGCGATCTTAACTCCGATGGATTCGCCGATATCACCGATATTACGATCCTGATCAGCTATTTCTTCGGCGGACAATCACTGCCTTGCCCGGAGAGAGTTGCTGACTTTAATCATGATGGCATAGTAGACATTTCTGATTTGGTCTCAATGGCCGAGTACATGTTTACTTCTTAAGCCTGGAGATGTGCTGAGCTGCAAAGCTCGGAGCATATCTATAGATGTACTGCCCGGCAGCCACATAGACTGCCGGGTAAGTTTTTTTTGTGGGGAAGAGAGGTGTGCCAGTTTCCGAGATGATTGTAAGGGGCACTGGACTATCGTTTCTTCAGTTTCTTGTAAAGATGGGATCGTTCAAGTCCCAACTCTCTCGCAGCGGCGCTTATATTCCCAGCGTTTCTTGCCACTGCCGCTTTGATATACTCAAGTTCATATTCTGTCACGGCCTCTCGCAGGCGTCGTCGGCCAGTTTGCGGTCCTCCCTCTGGGAGATGCTTCTTCAGGTCGGTCGGGCTGATTTCTTCGTGGTCGCAGTAGATATTCACGCGTTCCATCAGGTTTTTTAATTCGCGCACGTTACCCGGAAATTCACAGCGGGTCAGGAGTGTCCTGGCTTCGTTGCTTAGTCGCTTACGGCCGGTTTTGGTTTCGTCAGAAAACCGGGTAAGAAAGTATTCGGCCAGAATGGGGATATCTTCGACACGTTTTCGCAACGGGGGAAGATTGTATTGGACGACATTCAAGCGGTACAACAGGTCCTGACGAAATTTGCTCTCCCGGACCATGTCATTTAGATCACGATTGGATGCCGCGATTATATTGCAGTCGACAGTATGTTCTTTATCACTGCCTATGGGATTGACGATTTTGGTTTCGACCAACCTGAGTATTTTGGCCTGAGCGGCCATCGGCATTTCACTGATTTCATCCAGAAAGATTGACCCGCGATCAGCCTCAAGGAATTTCCCCTTGCGAGCTTTCGACGCTCCTGTAAATGCACCCGCTGAATGCCCGAATAATTCTGCTTCGATTAGCTCCGAAGGAAGCGCAGCGCAGTTTACGGTTACGAACGGCCCTTCGGCAAACCGACTATGATTGTGAATCATATGGGCCACGAGTTCTTTGCCGGTGCCGTTTTCCCCGAGAATTAGGAAGCGAGTAGTCAGGGGAGCGGACTTGCGGACGTTTGCTTTCAAGGCCACGATTGATTTGGAATGCCCGATCATTTCTCCATACAGGGTGCGGGTCAACTGGCTGTTCTGCGATAGCAGGTTTGAAGTGCGGATGGCATTATCGACTGTGATTAGCAGTCGATCAAGCGACAACGGTTTCTCTATGAAGTCATAGGCGCCGGACCGAATCGCTTCTACGGCCATGTCGACATCGGCGTGGCCAGATATCATGATAATTGTTTGCTGCTTGTCACTCTCCAACAGCGATTTCATGAGGTCAAGTCCGTTACCGTCCGGCAGCAGAACATCCAGTAAGATAACATCGAATCCAGTGCGGGAAAAACTCCCACCCTCTTCCAGAGTAGCGGCAGTTACGACATCGTGTCCCCGACGAACCATGGCTGATCGAAGGGAGGTTCGGATGTTCTCTTCATCATCGATTATGAGAATTCGTGCCATCTATTATGCCGGTATCGATACTCTGACTCCGGCTCCTCCTGTCTCAAGGTTGTATAATTCGAGAGTGCCATTGTGATCCCTGGCAATCCGGTAACTCACGACCAGTCCCAAACCGGTTCCCGCAGCTTTGGTTGTCTTAAACGGTGTGAACAGACTTTCAAGTTGGTCAGCTGAGAATCCGGGGCCGGAATCTTCCACCGAGATTACCAGGAAGTTATCATTGTCTTCAAATCTGAGTGTCACCTGGCCGGTTTCGTCAGCTTCCAGACTATTCTTGATCAGGTTGATGAGAAGCTGGGTGATCGATTCCGGGTCAAGCGATACTTGCTTGCGGTTTGATCGATTTGTGATTGTCAGCCTTGATGCATCGATCTCTTTCCGATAGATATTACCGACCGCATCCGATAGATCATTTAGATTTGCGTTTATTATTTCCGGCGGCCGCATTCGGGCAAAGCCGACAAACTCATCAAGCAGCTTTGTTAATCGACCAACTTCGCTGCGAATGGTGGAGGTTGTCTCATACAGGATACTTTCAAAGTTCGGGAGTTTTTCCTGGTAGGACCGTCGGAGATCATCGGCGCTGATGGCAATAGGCGATAGAGGGTTCTTGAGCTCGTGAGCAATGGTGCGACCTACTGTCTGCCAGGCGGCAATTTTCTCCGTTGCCACAAGTTCCCGGCGAGCGCCTTTGAGTTTCATGGTCATACTTGTAAAGGCATCGGCCAATTGAGAAAACTCTCCTTCTTCATAGGCCATGACTGGTTCTCCAAAATCACCGGCGGCTACCCTGGCGGTGGCCGCGACGAGATTGTCCACCTCGCGCTTGGCCCGGCCGGTCAACCAGATGCCGAGCAGGATTGCGATCAGGGCGGACGAAAACGCAACTATCATGGTAGTAAGCAAAAGTGAAGAGAGCGTTTGCTGGCTCTGGTTTCTGTCCCAACGGACTGACAGGACAAACTCGTTGTCGCTGGATGGAATTAGCAGGGCTTCATAGTATTCTGCATTCTCGTACAGTTTAAATGGCTCCATGCTACTTAACAGGCTAACCTGGTCTTGATCGGTTATAAGTAACGGCTTACTTTGAAGGAGCGCTTCAAGGAGCTTGAGTCTTTCGTCCTCAAGGAAAATGCCGGAATATACAAACAGTTTGTCAGTGAGAGTCTGTGTGACGGCCAGGGCTGGATGTGGTCCTCTGAAATCATATTCAGTCAGGAATCTCGATCCTAATTTGGTTTCTCCGGGCCTGATATCCAACTTTTGTCCGACGAGCCCGGGTCGATTATAGCTGTAGAGCACGTTGTCGTGAGCGTCAGTGATCTCCAGGAAATCCATGCCAAAACTCGAGGGATCAATCGCCGTTCTAACGTTCCCGCTTCGCCGTAGTTCGGCCAGAGTTCGCGCCATAGCTTCCGAAGAGGCTATCGCATCCGTCTTGTCGGAGCAGCTATGTCTAATCTGAGCAATCTCTCCTGAGGTCTGATTAAGGTTAGCTCGGAGCCGGGTTAATTCATCGGACTCTATTTGGTGCATCGTCTTGAAATAGATTACAGCAGTGACAGCCAGCGGTGGCAAGATAGCTGCCGCTATCAGCAGTAACCTGATTCGTCCGGTAAATGTCATTTCTCAGTCTCTACTTTAGTTGGCTGTTGGTGAATGAGGGTCAACGAGTTGATATCGATCATGCCGTTATGGTCGAACCGCGCTGCAATCAGTTCGGAAGTGGTGTGCAGATATACTATCGGTCGGAAAAGAGGAAAGAGTCCTAGGTCTTCTACGAGAGTTCTGTCAATCAAGCGGCTGTAGTATGCTGCTGCGGTTTCATCGTCTGACTCTTGGCCACTCTCAAGTCGGATACGGATCAAGTCAAGAGTCTCTCTGGCCGACCGGGGGATGTCGGCTTGCTGTTCAAGGCGCTGCAGAACGATTTCGTAAACTTTCAGCGGCTGAGACTCTACGAGTGGGATGAATTCAAAAATGACGTCTGCCTCCTGCCGTACTTCTACAATTTTGACTACCCGTCGATCTCGGGCTAATATGTCGGCAAAAAAGTAAACACACGGTTCAAGAGCTATCTCTCCAGCATAAAGTCGAACGGTATCTTCATGATGTTGCATATTCGCCAACAACGCTTTTCCGGTTGATGGGGCAAACGGGTAGAGGCGGCGACTCAAAGTATCGAAAGAACCTAATGAGTAAAGCGAGACAGCCGAGTCCCCCTCAAACAGAATTGTCGGTTTGCTGTCATCGTATCGATAGTACATTGAAGTCGTCAGGGAACCGTCGGCACCCCAATCGGAGGCAAGATTCGGGATCATCAAAACCACAAACGGTGCTTTCGAAGAAACGGGATTTCTTCCGAAGGCGGGTGAACGAAGGCGAGAACGGAATCCGGCAGCAGCATGGAATCGGGCCGACCCGATTTCCAGTTGAAGCTGATCGACTGATTGAATTTGCAGGCGATTTCCTGTTTGAGTGTGCAGCAGGGAATCTTCTGAGCCGTTTGGCAGTAGCAATTGGCTGCGCGCAGGACCAAAAACAGCCAACCGAATTGGTGTCAAGGTGTCAATGTCCGGCAGATGAATAAACGATCTGCAATCTGGCGACAGCGTCAGTTTTTCGAAACCGGCGGCAAAGTTACTCCAGCAAATGCTTGGTCCCGAATACTCAATCGTACCTTCTGCAAAAAGGCTGTCCTCGCAAACAATACTAAACTGCGCTCCAGCAAAAACCAGATCCTCAACTCCGGCGGCAAAGTAGACTCTTCCTGATCGTAATTGAAGTATGCCAAACTCATCTTCGGCGGCAGAGAGACTACTAATCCCAATCGATAACATCAAAGCGGTAATAACAACCACCAGGAATAGAGGATGTCTGAAGCTTGTATTAATATTGGTTTCTTTCACATTCATATTCCTTAGACTTTGAATTGTGTCACAACTGACACAATCGGTGTGTACTATTATACACATATAAATCACTATTATTGCCAAAAACTTAACGATTGACAAAATAGTATGTCAAATATGACACATAGGTCGGGTTGGGGCATGGATCGGCTTACCGTAAGCCATTGCGGTACAATAGCATAAAAACTCGGCACAGATATTGATATACGGAAAGCCAACAACGCAAACCGAAAGGAGAGTTTCTCATGTTAAAGTTCAACAGCAAAATCATCAGTGGTCTCATCATTCTGAGCGTGCTCATGTTGGCGGTAATAGGCTGTGACAAGGGAGCCGAAAACAAAAAGGGAGTTATTGCACAAATGGTCGATAGCGTGGCAGTAGCCGTTGGCGAAGGGTTCGCAGAATCGGCCTTAATCAATGTTGCAGCGGTTGATACGGAAGTGGAAATGGTCGGTGAAATTAACGGTCCCGGGGCAGTAGGTCAGATTGTTATCGGTACTAATCATTTGTACGGACTTTGTGATGCCGGGCTTGTTGTCTATGATTTCGCGGAAAACGATTACAGCCTGATACAAAACGAATCACCATTGATGGCCATTACCGAGCATGAGGGTAGCATCTATGTTGGTGGTACCGAGTTGTATCGGCTCGTAGATGGGCGTCTGGTAAAACAGGAGGACCAGTTCGAGGGGGTTATTAGCGCCCTGTACAGTTTCGAATATCGTCTGATGGTAGGGACCGAAGTTAATCTCTATTCGACGGGCATTTTCGGAAACGAACTTCTTCTTGAGGATGTATCGGTGTCCGCAATGGTTTCAGGTGGCGGCGGTCTCTGGGTCGGTACCGATGGCCAGGGTCTGTATCGCTGGGATGGCGATCAATTCAAGAAGCGCTACCTCCGACGCGACACTGCTTTGTTCGACACGATTCTCACCCTTGATTTTAATCACAATCATCTTTACGCCGCATCTGTGAATGGTCTTCACCTCTTTAACGGTGGCAATTGGACCACGTACACGGCGACGGATGGTATTCCAATGGGAGAGATCACCGATATCGACGCCTCTGGCTGGGTCGTTTATATCGGAAGTGACAGCGGTGTCGTATCTCTCTACAACGACGAACTCAAGCGGGTTGACGGTCTTGAATACGAGTCGGTCAATAGCCTTGCTCGCCAGGGGATGAGACTGATTTTCTCTACGGATGCCGAAGGTATAATCCGTCAGTCGGGAAAGAATCGAAAGACGCTGGTCCCATATCAAGAAGAAAAAGAAGCTGAGTATTTGCTTTCTGCCGGGTAAGTTGCGGGGTGTTTACAAGGGGCTCCAATAACTCCCGCAGTCACATCTGCGGGAGTTACTTTGGTTACAGGCGGATTCGAGTTTAGCTCGTCTATTGAATAATCCGAGAAAAGTCTTCGTACGGAACTACCGGCCAAGTTTCAGTCTTGAGAATTCCTCGTGCATTGATAATATTGGCAATTCTGAAGGTTTCAGCCTGCTCAGGACTCTCAAAAACCGCTATGTAATCAAAGCGTCCGAGCGTTGCATACAATTTCAGATTATCAATTGCGTCGTTGACCAATATATCCAGCGATTCATCAATTTGGTGCGGCAGGTCCTGATGTGCTTTTCTCGCGCTGGAGTTTATTGTCATAGCCATAATGTAAAGAGCCA